>NZ_MPRL01000090.1:0-10141 GCF_002020875.1 Solemya pervernicosa gill symbiont
CTCTCGCACCATCAGCTCGGTCATATACTCGCGCTGCGTTGTGGCAGGAAGTTTATTAAAGGCCTGGAAACGGCTCAGCTCCTGAACTTCTCTTGAGGCCTGGAGCAGTAGATCGGCCCTTCACCCGAGGCGGGTTGCGAATGCCCACTGGCACGCCAGTCGGCGACAATACCGGGGGTGACCGACTCATGGCAGGTGACACACTCACGGCCCTCAAATTCACCACTTATCGACTCGACCGACTGGTAGAACTGATCGGGGTGCCAGTAGCCAAATCCCTCAACCGGCTGCCACTGGCGCGAGTAGAGCCCGTCTCCCTCGCCTCCTTTGCTCCACTCGACAAAGTAGTAACCGCTCGGGACCAACACCGCGAGCAGTAGCAGGGGGATGTAGATATAGCGCACCCGTTGTCGCATCACACGCCCCGTCTCTCTGGCTGCGGTTCAGCACGACCGTCCTGCCGCTGGCCATACCGCCAGCGCCACAGCCCGACCACTACCAATAGCAGAAAGGGGCCGAGGGCCAGCCAGGTCCCAGAGCGAGGCCTGCTGCAGGTAGGCGAGGATCGTCAGCTGCGTCTCGGGGCTGAGCGGAGCCCGTTTCATCACCTCTCGGTTACGCGCCATCCGCGCCATCACCATCGGCCACTCATCAGCACTGTGTTGCGCCGGATCGGGTAGCGCGTGACAGCCACTACAGTGTTGCTGATAACTCTTCTCCCTAAAGCCGCCACTGAAGTGTCTCATCGGCTGCAGGGCGTTGGTGTTCAGATAGGCCTGAATCTGCAGGCTCTCGCCCTGGGTCGGCACCTCCACCCGCCCCAGCAGCGCACCAAAACGACTGGAGACCTCCATCAGGGTATCCATTCGCTCCAGCACCTGCGGCCACTCGACAGCGGTATGTCGGCCCGGCCCCGGCAGGTTGTGGCACTGGGCGCAGTAGCGCTGCATCAACAGGGCTCCGGGGTGATCGGATTGCGGGAGTTGCTCTATCGACATACCCGGCGGCATCTTCTCCGGGTAGAGGGTGCAGAGATCCATACCGCCCCAGTCGTGTCCCGCCACGGCCTGACCGGCCGTCAGAAGTGTGAACAGCAGTAGCAACCACCTCACTGCAGGCTCCCCGCTTCTCTGGCAGCAACCATCACCGATGTCTGAGAGTCCGATTTTTCTATTCTGGATCGTCCAGCGATGAGACGTCGCAGCGGTTTGAAGTCGCTCACTATCGCCTCGGCTGCCCTGCGCCCTGCCGCCACGGCGGTCACAACCAGATCAGGACCGTGGCTGTTATCACCGCCAGCGTAGATTTTCAGATGGCTGGTACGCCCCATCGAATCGGTGCGAACCACACCACTCTCTTCACACTCAACGCCGAAGCGTTGCAGCCACGGCTGCGGTGCCGGAAGCTGACCGATGGCACTGATCACTGCATCACACTCAAGCCGCTGCGACTCACCCGCCACGTTCAGCTCAATCGCAGTAACGCCCTGCTCGCCCTCGATTCTCTCAACGGTCGTCTCATAACAAAACTCGACCCCCTCATCACGAGCACTCTGCTGCTCCCTGGATGAGGCGCGCATTACCGAGTCACAACCACGGTAGGCCACCGTTACCGAGACCGCGCCCTGACGAACCGCCGCTCGGGCACAATCCATGGCGCTATCACCGCCGCCAATGACCACCACCCGCCTGCCGCGCAGCTCATCGCCGCCACCCACACGATTGACCGCCGCCAGATAGCTAAGCGCATCCTGAACGCCCGCCAGCTCAGCCCCCGAAACCTGCAGGGGACGCGACTGCTGCGCACCGGTGGCAAGAAAGAGCGCATCGCCCTCATCAAGTAGCCGCCGCATCACGACCTCATCCACCCTCTGACCGAGATGGAACTCCACGCCCGCCGCCTTAAGATGGCGATAACGCAACGTTACGTGGGACTTCTCCAGTTTGAACGGCGGGATACCGGTCGTGAGCAATCCGCCCACCAGCGGCTCTTTATCGTAGAGGGCGACGCGAAAACCACCACGTACCAGCTGATCGGCACAGGCAAGCCCCGCAGGTCCGGCCCCGACTATGATCACCCGTTTACCGTTATCTGCCATCTGGCCCAGCTCCGGGCGCCAGCCGTTGTATAGCGTTTCATCGCTGATATAGCGTTCGATGGCACCAATGGTGACCGCCCCCTCCGGGGTACGGGCCTTGGTACACCCCCCCTCACAGAGACGCTGCTGCGGACAGAGACGGCCGCAGAGATCAGGGAAGTTACTGGTGGTATGGGCGATGACGGCAGCCCGTTCGATCTCACCGGCAGCAGTCGCCTCCAGCCATTCAGGGATACGGTTACCCAGCGGACAGGCGTGGCTGCAACCCGGCACACCGCAGTCGAGACAGCGCGCCGCCTGACGCTGGATCTCAGCCAGCGAAGGTCGCTCTTCGATCTCGTGCCAGTCGCCGCCTCGTTCATTTGCACGACGTGTTGTCATCTCCTGCCGCTCAACCGGTGCGGGTGGCGTGCGTTTGAGCAGATGAGAACCGTTTTGCACCAGATTTGGTCGCAGCAGATTACGTGCATCGCGAAACTCCAACGCATCGGTGGGACAGGAGACGACACAGCGGCCGCACCCCATGCAGTCCTCGATACCAGTCACCCGGCCGCTCTGCCTGCCCTGCTCCCAGACCGGAATTCCCATGTCGCACACCTGCTCGCAGCTGCGACAGTCGATGCACTTATCGGTATCCATCTTGATGCCGTAGGGACCGGCGTGGTTGAGCAGACCGAAGGTGGCGCCAAAGGGGCAGAAGTAGCGACAGTAGTTGCGGTTACCCGTTAGCGGGGCAAGGAAGAAGGTGCCAAAGTAGGTCAGTGCAACGATGGCGTAGAAGCCGCCGACAAAACTCACCGTCCAGCTATTGGGCGGGTACTGGGTGACGATCATCACCCCGACGTAGTAGATAAAGAAGAACCACTTGCTGTGACGCAGCCGCCACGCCCACTTGGAACGCGGGGTGCGATCGCGAAAGGAGAAGCCGACCGTCTCGCGGATACCGACACAGGGGCAACCCCAGCCGCAGATCACCCGCCGCCCGAAGAGAAACACCAGAGCCAGCACCAGAAAGAAGGTGATGGTGCCGGGGGTATGCAGTGAGGGGAATACAGGCTGCGCCCAGAGGAAACCGACATAGGGTTCGGTGAAGGGCGTCAGCCACGGGATCAGCCACCAGAAGCCTGTAACCACTGCCACCAGCACCATTAGTCGCTTGCGTGTGTAGGGGTTCTGCTCGGCAACGATACGCCAGATGCCGAAGCCGAGGATGATGGCGTACTCGGTATAACGGTTGAGCCAGATCGGGTTTTCAAACCAGAACAGCCAGCTCTCGTTGAGCCAGCCGACGAAGGCAAGGGTAAAGGCGGCCAGACTGAACAGCTGTACCCAGAGACGGTAACGTGAGGGCATGCTGCCCTGATTCAGAGACGTAGCGGACCTCGGCTGATGAGACAGCAGCGGTGACACCTCTTCAGTCTGTTGCACTACACCCATCTCACCCTCTGCCAGTCACCCCTGTTAGAAGCGCATCACCTGATCGCTCTGTGTCACTCAGACGACAAGCACCTTTACGACTTCGCTTCTTGCGGCATCTGTGTCTCAACTGGATAGCCACACTTGAGCCAGTCGGTCATGCCCATCTTCGCCACATGCACGTCGGCAAAACCCTTCTCCACCAGTATCCTCGCCGCCTTGGCCGATTTACGATCGGTCCGACAGATGGTGACCACCCGCCGCTCCTGATAATCACTCAGCTCATCGAGCCGCTGCTTCAGCTGCTCAAGCGGTATCAATAACGAGCCGGCTACATGACCCTGCTCGCCGATGTAATCCTCAGCGCTGCGCACATCGAGCAGAAGCAGATCCTCGCTGCTATCGAGCTGCTGTTTAAGTGTGGTGGCATCGACCTCCGGTCCGCGCCGAAACATGGCGATCAGACGCGGCAGGAAGGAGACCAGCGCCAACAGCGCCACCGCCAGCAGTATCTTCTGGATCAAACCCTCGCCGCCCGCCACCGCCTCGCGTCCGGCGTAGCCGAGATAGGTGTAGGCGATGCCGCCCGGTAGCATGCAGAGATAGGAGGCGATGATGTAGTGGGATAGCTTGATGCGGGTCAGCCCCAGTGCGTAGTTGAGCGCATTGAAGGGAAACAGCGGTACCAGGCGTACAAAGGCAACAAAGCGCCACCCCTCCGACTCAACGCCGTTTTTCAGCCGCTTGATCAGACCACCACTGCGCTGCTCAACCCAATCGGCCGCCAGATAGCGCGCCACCAGAAAGGCGAGCGTTGCCCCGAGTGTTGCTCCAGTGAGGTTGTAGAGCGTGCCCCAGACCGGACCGAAGATCGCACCATCTGCGAGGGTGATCACCGATCCGGGTAGAAAAACCACCGTAGCAACGGCATAGAGCAGGATAAAAAAGAGGATCGGTCCCGTACTTCCGGCATCACCGATCCACTGCTGCAACGCCTCGGCGCTGAGCTGGTCGCGATAGAGCACCGCCAGAACGATTCCGGTAATGACCGCTGCAAGCAACGCGATGCGAATCAGCGCCTTACTCACTGCTGATCCTCCTTCGCCTCACCCCACTGGCGACGGTTGATCACATACTCACTCGTCTTGCCCTTAAAGGGGAGCAGCAGCATGCCGGGGAACCAGCTCACCTCTTTGGGAGTACGGTACTTGTGGATACCGATCGTCATGCCCTGATGGCCAGCGCGCGGCTGATCGCGGTAGGTGCCAAAGAGACGGTCCCACCAGGAGAGATTGAAGCCGAAGTTGCTGTTCGCCTCATCATCCTCAACCGAGTGGTGAACACGGTGCATATCGGGGGTCACCACCAGCCAACGCAGTAGACGATCGAGTCCCGCTGGCAGACCCACATTGCCGTGGTTGAACATCGCCATCGCGTTGAGTACCACCTCGAAAATGATCACTGCCACCACTGGCGGGCCGAGCACCACGATAGTGGCGAACTTGATCAGCATCGAGAGGATGATCTCGATGGGGTGGAAACGGGCACCAGTGGTGACGTCGTAGTCGAGATCGGCGTGGTGCATGCGGTGCAGGCGCCAGAGCATCGGGACTGCGTGCACCAGCACATGCTGCAGGTAGATAATGAAATCCATCGCCACTACCGAGAGCACCACCGCCAACATAAACGGTATCTGGTAATAGTTGAGCAGCCCCCAACCGTTCTCCGCGGCGAAGGCCGCCACGCCTACCGCTGCGGCGGGAAACAGCACCCTGACCAGAAAGCTGTTGAAAAAGACAATGCCGAGGTTGTTGATCCAGCGAACCGACTTGGAGACGGTCAGCGCCCGACGAGGGGCCGCAATCTCCCACAGTGCCATCACCACCAGAACACCAAAGAAGAAACCCATCCGCACCGGTTTCTCATTGGCCATCAGCCACTCGGTAAACGCCACACTTGCCTCCTAGATAGAAATAGATTGAGCTGCTATGCTCAACGGAGCAGTTATTATTCAATAGATTACTTGAATATTAGAATAGTTGATGGGGATTCTATGTCAACCGGTGGTTTTAAGCAGGACCTCTTCGCCCAGTTTGCCCGTGTCGGTAAGGCGCTCAGCAACGGTAATCGGCTTGAGATTCTGGAGTTTCTTGCCCAGGGCGAGCGCAGTGTCGAAGCACTCTCCAAGGTGGCCGGGCTTACGGTGGCCAACACCTCACAACACCTGCAGCAGCTACGCCAGACCGGGCTGGTCAGCTGTCGGAAAGAGGGACTGAAGGTCTACTACAGCCTCAGCGGGGATGATGTTACCGAGCTATTCAAGGCACTCCGCAGCGTTGCCGAGCGACGTCTGGCCGATGTCGATCGACTGGTCGAGAGCTATCTCACCACTAAGGACAGTCTCGAACCGGTAGCACGTACCGACCTGCTCGAGCGTGCACGTGACGGACTGGTCACGGTGCTCGATGTACGTCCCCCCGAGGAGTACGAGGCGGGCCATCTGCCGGGTGCGGTCAACATCCCCCTCGCCGATCTCGAGCAGCATCTTGATGAACTCGACCTGGAACATGAAGTGGTCGCCTACTGCCGTGGTCCCCACTGCATTCTCGCCTTCGATGCCGTGGCGCGTCTACGCGAACAGGGTTATACGGCACACCGACTGGAGGATGGATTCCCCGAGTGGCAGCTGGCAGGTTTACCGGTGGAGAAGACGACAAGTCACTAGCTAGAGGAGACCAAGCGCGTAATTATCTGAACGGCAACAGACCTTCGTAATAGTTGCTGCGATGGCTATGTCACACCCATTAAACCGGGCACAATCAAGCGAGCAAAAAAAACAGCACGAAATCAGCGAGCTGACCATTCCCGCTGAAGTTCGCACCGTCTACCGTTCCTTTTATGATTTTCCTCTTATAGCTTGTCGCGCCCCCTCCTCTGCACCAGCACGCGACTAACAGCGAAGCTCGATAACAGTAGCAGCCACAGCGGTTGAACAGCACCACTGCCACTTGAACTCGCCGTGCTGCTCATAACCGAGACCCCGCCCGGATCAACCACCCTGTTGTTCGCCAAACCATCAGCATCGTTGGCACCACCGTCCTCAATGATCAGCTGCACACACCAGTCCCCTTCATTCAGACCGGCACTATAGGCCGCATCCCCTGGAGGTGGGCAGAAACCCTCCTCACCAAGCGCAGAGGCCAGTGTATTATTGGCATCCTCAACAAAGTTGAACCAGCCACCCGATTGTTGCTTGCGATAGACGGCATTGGCCGGAACAGCAGCATGCTGCGGAACGACAATAGTGACCGACTGCCCCGCCACCGGTAGACCATCGACAGTAAAGTCGAACAGCCCTCCAGTGTAGCTATGCTCACCGTCAGCAACAGCTCCCGCACCGTCGTTACCGTGGCTAACAATCTCCTCCTCGCTAACGCCTGCCTTGCCTTCTCCGGCGCGTAACGCGACGCTACCCAGGGTCAAGATTAGGCCTGGCTCGGTTTCAACAATATACCGATCCTCGGTTAGCGCCATCTCCTGCAGCACATTACCCTGTAAATTGGCATTGTCGAGGTAGTCGGGTATACCGTCGCCATCACTGTCACCAGCACCTTCCACATCATCATCAACACCGTCACCATCACTGTCGGTTGCCGTTAGCACCGGCATTGTGGCAACCACGTTCAGAGTCAACTCGGCACTATTAGTCAAGTTACCGCTATCGGTGGCAGTTACCTGCAAGATATAGGTACCCGCAGTGGCTGGTGTAAAGGTAAAGGTACTGTTGCCTGCCCCATCCGTATCGGTGAGCCCATTATCGGTGCCACTCCAGTCATAGCTGTGGGTATCGGCCGGATTAGGGTCCGTCACTGTCGCTGTGACCACCACATCGGCACCACCTTGCTCGACCAACACTGCCCCTACAACAGCACCCTGTTCAGCACTCAGGGATACATCGGGGGCTACGTTCCCCTCGTAAATCGATAACGTGTGGGTCGCTTTCGCCCCCACCACTGCGTTGTTTGGAGTGCCCAGAGTAACGATCAAGCTCTCCATCCCCTCACCCGCTCCATCATCCACCACATTGACAGTTACGGTCGTTGAGAGGTTAGGCGAGGTAATCGTCACACTCCCGTCTACCAGATCGTGGTCTGAGCCATCAGTCAGCGCCGTACCTGAAACAGAGTAAGGCACTGTCACCGGATAGGTGACTGCCGGGCCGTTAAGCATCACTTCAAAGGTGGCCGACGCACCCTCTGCCGTAACCTGGTCTTTGCCCAGCTCCACCAGTGGGGTGACATTGACACTCTGTGTCGCCGTTCCGGTATTACCCGCCGCATCGGTGGCACTCCAGGTAACAGTGTTTTCGCCAGGGGCAAAGTGCGTCGGGGCATCTGAGGTCACACTGACATCACCATCCAGATCATCAACCGCCGTGGCACTACCGATAGTGACTAGCGTAAAGAGACCCTCTGCATCAACATTCACATCGGCAGGCGGAGTGACTACAGGTGGGTAGTCATCAGCCATTGCATCACTGTCGGCCAGGAACTCATCGTAGTTACTGACCCCATCGCCATCGAGATCGGTGTCACGATCCGTTGCATCAAGCTTATTAAGACCGTTGGCATCCTCATAAGTGTTGAGCATGCCGTCACCGTCGATATCCAGATCACTGCTATCGCCAATAGAGTCGCCATCCAGATCACCATCCACGGCATCAATAGCAGAGCTGCTGGTGGACTCTGGCGTTCCGCCAAGGTCGGTGTAACTGACCGTAACGGTAATTGCACTTCCCGCATCAGCAACCTGCAGCGTGTAGTCAACCGAATTGGCATCGGTGATATCACTACCCGCGCGTTTCCACTGATAACTAAAACTACCCAAACCGTCTGCATCACTGATTCCGGGGAGTCGCTATTTTTGCGGAAGCTTGTTTTGGGCATCCAAGCCCAAGCAAGCGGCAAATACTTAACGCGACCGTTTATGCCTACGGCGCCCCGAGTACATCAGCCACGACGGGAGGGGTTTGGCCGCCGCTGATGGTGACGTCCCCAACGAGCGGATCGTTCACCGCTGTCACACTGAGAGAGAGAGAGAGAGTCGACGTGGCCCCGCTGTTGCCGTTCACATCACGCCCCACCACGGTAATGGAACGGGTGGTGGTGTCGGGGTTCTCGGAGCTGTTGCTGTACCGCAACTCTTGCAATGCCGCCTCGTAATTGTTGTCAGTATCGGAACCGCTCAGGGTAATCACCGTGGCGCTGGTGTAGGTGGCGGTGATACCCACCCCCTTGGCGCCCGCACCACCGGAAAGGTTGATGGTCTCACCCGCATCCAGCGGATTGGTCAGGGTCAGGGTGATGGTCATCAGATTGAGGTTGTCGCCATCAGGCTCGGTCACGGTGGCACCACCCGCTATCGGCTTATTGCCGTCACCCTCGGTATAGCTGGCCGCGGGCAGGGTCACGACCGGCGCGGTCACCACGCTCACGGTGGCGGTGGCAGTGGCGGAGCTCAGGGCACCGTCGTTGACCACCACATTCACAGTACGGCTGCCGGTGGTGATATCGACGGCCGCATCGGTGTTGTTGTATTGCACACCGCGCAGGATGCTCTGATAGGTGGCAGACGTAGCGTTACCACTAACGGAAAGCACACCGGTTCCGACGGTATAGCCCACGGTCAGCCCCGAGGCAACGGTGGTGGCAGCCGCATTGAGCGACAGGCTCTCCACCCCATCCCCATCCGGTCGCGCGGTTAGAGTGGCGGTCATTGAGGCAATCTGGTCTCCCACATCCACATCCGCCACGCTAGCATCCGTATCAGCGATAGTGACCGCTGAGCCGCCGGCTGAGAAGCTGGTGGTGTAGTCATTTCCGCCTGCGCCAGAAGAGTCGTTGGCATCTAGATTAACGGTGGGGGCATCGTTGACGGCGGTGATGGTCATCGTAGCAACATGAGTATTGTTCTCGCTTGGCACGCCACCCTGATCGAAGGCAATGTAGTTGTGACTACCGTCCCAATACCAAAACTTCCAGGTTCCGTTACCGGTCACACCGACGATGGCAATACCTACCGTATCCCCATCGATATCCGCCGCGCCGGTGATGTAATCATCAATAATATTGCTGGCCGAAGCGCTCCCCACCTTAATGATGGGGCTACCACTGGGGGTGTCATCCTCATCAGTTCCGGTCAGGGTGATGTTACCCGAACCGCTCGGTGCATCGTTCACCGCATTGACCGTAACTGTTGCCTGTACTGCCGTGCTCGAAAGGTCGCCGCTGTCATCTTTGGCCTTAACGGTGAAGGCGTTCAGGGTGCCGTTGGCGTTACTGGGTGGTGTCCATGATGCGCTTTTCAAACTATCAATAGTGTCATTGGTAGTGGCCACATAGGCCGAGCCATTGATTGTCAGCGTACCGCCACTAACGGCCTGTACAACATAAGCATCCACCGTGCCATCCACATCTGCCTCATCACCCTGAGTGTTGAGTTCCACGAAGGTCAATTCAACTGCGGTATCTTCATCGGGGAGTCGCTATTTTTGCGGAAGCTTGTTTTGGGCGTCCAAGCCCAAGCAAGCGGCAAATACTTAACGCGACCGTTTATGCCTACGGCGCC
>NZ_MPRL01000010.1:0-54872 GCF_002020875.1 Solemya pervernicosa gill symbiont
AATGACATGACATGACATGACAGGTCTTTGAATGTTGAAATGTGTCTAATAGATGGGTTGATTGTTTCAATTAATGTCACAAATATCATCACTGCTCTGACTTGATAGATATCAAAAAAACGCCGTTGTTGTAGGGATATCCTCCTTTTAGTGAATTGTGGTGAATTATTCAATTGTTAAAATGTGTTACAAAATTGTGAGCATTGGTGTGGATGTTGCTTCGTGATTCTTCAATATGTATTTGAAAGCCCTATGTTTTAGTCAAGAAATGCTGTTTAGACCCGTAATTTCACTGAGTAGTAGTCGGATTCTGATTCGCAGTGTTGTGGTCGGTCTGCTGCTCTGTGTGTTCGATATCTGGGTCGATGTCACCCTGCTGGGTGAGGGTGATCTTTCACAGCAACTCTTTGCGCCGGAACCGGTAGAGGTGTGGGTGCGACTACTGCTCTTCTCTCTCTCGGTTGCGGCAGGTCTATTTGTGCAGAGGCTCTACAGGAGTCTCGCGCGTGCCGATATTGAACTCAACTCCCTGCGTAGCGATCTGGAGTGGCGCATCAATGAGCGGACCATCGAGCTGGAAAATGCGATGCGCAAGATTGAGCAGCAGCGCTACCAACGTGAACTACTGCTCAACTCCACGAGTGATGGCATCTACGGCCTTGATCGTGAGGGCAAGACCACTTTCATTAACCAGAGCGGCGCAGCGATGCTCGGTTATCGACCAGATGAACTCATCGGCAAGCACAGCCATACGCAGATGCACCACTCCCATGCAGACGGCCGGGAGTATCCGGAGAAGAGCTGTCGCATGCGAGCTGCGGTCCGGGATGGTGAAACTAAATATGTAAGTGATGAGGTGCTGTGGCGCGAGGATGGCAGCAGCTTCTCGGTTGAGTACACCAGTACGCCAATCTTTGAGAGTAATCAGGTCACCGGAGCAGTGGTTAGTTTCCGTGATATCACAGAACGTAAGCGGGTAGAGGAGGACCTTCGTCTGGCGGCGAGTGCCTTCGAATCACATGAGGCGATCACGATCACCGATCCCAACGGGGTAGTCCTGCGCGTCAATGAGGCCTTTACCAGTATCACCGGTTATACGGCGGAGGAGATCGTTGGCAAACATAGCCGAGTGCTTTCATCGGGTCAGCAGAGTAAGGCCTTCTACAGGAAGATGTGGCAGGTGTTACTAGAGAAGGGGGTCTGGGAAGGCGAGATCGTTAACCGCCGTAAGGATGGTGAGGCCTATCCGGAGTGGCTTGGTATCACGGCGGTGAAGAATGAGGCGGGCGAAACGACTCACTATGTTGGCCATTTTCAGGATATAACCGAGCGCAAACGTGCCGCATCGAAGATTGAGCGTCAGGCCTACTACGATGCGTTGACCGATTTGCCCAACCGCCGTTTCATCTACGATCAACTGCAAAAGGCGCTGTCGCGCTGCAAGCGACATGGTCATACAGGTGCGCTGCTCTTTCTTGATGTTGATCACTTCAAGGTAATCAATGATTCACTCGGACACTAGGTGGGTGATGGCCTGGTTAAGCAGGTGGCAGAGCGGCTGGCGGGTGAGGTGCGAGCCGAAGATACGGCGGCTCGGCTCGGGGGAGATGAGTTTGTCGTGCTGATGACTGAGTTGGCAGAAGATCCTGAGATGGCGTTAATGGAGACACAAATAGTGGTGCAGAAAATTCAGTCCGCTATCGCCCGTCCCTTCCATATTGATGGCAATGAGTTACATGTCAGTATCAGTATCGGTATCACGCTCTTTCCTGAGAACTCCGATGTGGCCGATGATGTACTGAAACAGGCCGATATCGCTATGTATAAAGCCAAGGAGCAGGGGCGCGATACCTTCCAATTCTACCTCCCGAGTATGCAGCTCGCCGCCAGTGAGCGGTTGCAGATGGAGAACGATCTACGCAAGGCGATTCATAACGGTGAGTTGAGTCTTCACTATCAGCCGCAGTTCTCGATAGATGACCGGCTGATGGGAGCTGAGTGCCTGCTGCGCTGGCTGCACCCCGAAGAGGGGATGATCTCGCAGGCCCGGTTTATTCCCGTCGCCGAAGATAGTGGGCTGATTCTCTCTATCGGTGAGTGGGTGATGCGCAGCGCCTGTAAACAGCTGCGGATGTGGGAGCTGGAGGGGCGTGGTGGGGAAATAAACCGTCTGGCGATTAACGTCAGCCCTAAACAGTTCAAGCAACGAGATTTTGTGGTGATGGTCAGTCGCATTATCGAGAAGGGGGATAGCGGGTCGGCCATTGTTGAGACGATTATCTCGATGACTCACCACCTTGGCCTGGAGGTGATTGCGGAGGGTGTTGAAACACGAGGTCAGCTCGATTTTCTAAAACACAGTGGTTGTCACCACTTCCAGGGTTACTATTTCAATCGCCCACTCCCTGTTGATGAGTTTGAGAAGGAACTGAACGAGTCCATCAATCCCGTTTGAGCCATAAATTGATTAAATTTGTATGGTTTGTTCCCTTCTGTCACGCTAGCCGATAATCTAGGCTGCTACGGCATTTGCCGTGCGATATATATGCAGGACGGGCGTGACAAAAAGAGAGAAAAGGGCGCACCAACGTTATTCAGTACTCCTGACAGGTGAGATCGGCTTCGATGTTGATGCACCGGTGGCGTGTCGGATTCGTGATTTTAGTCAGAACGGTCTCTGTATCGAAGTTGATGATGCCATTCTGGCTCGTTATAGAGCCATGGGTACGCCGATCTCAGAGGGATTGGTAGTACCGATCAATCTTAGTCTCGAAAGTGCAGAAGAGTCGAGCTCGATCTCCGTCTCCGCACGTATCGTGCGTGTCATGCGTGCACAGATTGGCGTTGCCTATCTGCACGATGAGGCACCGTTGGTTGAGAGGCTGCGTGACCATATTGTCTATACCCCTGGTGAAGTTCCAAATGAGATGGAGCAGAGCAGTGAGGCAGTGGACTCTGCTTCATTGGTCGTCAGCCGTGAGGCGGCGGTTAATCAGTTTGCCTCGCTTCTAGGAACCTCCTACGACGCCTTTGCCAGAAAGCTGAGCAACGAGCTATTCAGTGTCGCGACTAATTGCCGTGATGCACAGGAGCAAAATGAGCTGCTCTACGTGCTGGCCCAGTTTGAGGCGGGGCAGGTGCGAATTCGCAATACATTTCTTGAAACCATTAGTGGTGAACTGCACAAGATTGGTCATCTGGATGAGCCGCAGGGCGAGACGGATATCCATAGTTTCTCGCTCGATGAACTCTCACTGGTTGAGCACGATGAGATGGATGAGCGACTGCTAATCAATAGCATGACCTCGGCGATTCAACGTGCCGGGGGTGAAGAGCTCAACCACGCGATGATGAGAATGGCTGTTCTGTTTGGTCTGGAGACCGATAGCCAGATTGCTGAGATGGCACCGAAACAGATCGTTGAGACCTTGATGGACGAGCTCTCATCCACCTACGCCACCGTGCAGAGTCGGCAGCAGGTAATCAACGTTATTGAAGCGGCAGCCACAGCCGATTTTTCACCGTTCTACAAACGTTTCAATAACTATCTGAAGGAGCAGGGTGTGGTGCCCGATATCCGGGTGCTCTATCAGGTGGTGAACCGAGGGACGAGCGATGAGCAGGATCGACGCAATGTGATTGCCAGTCTCTCGGGCCTGCTCGATAGTTCCGGGCTGCTTAATGAGGGTGGCAATAGCAGCTACACACTTGATGATCTGGTCTCCCATCTTGATGCCATCAGGGGGCAGGGTGAGGTTGTTCGACGTCTTACCGAGGAGCTCGGTGGTGGCGACAGCAGTTTCCTGGAACGGCTCTCGAGTCACGACCGGCGTGTACTGGAAATGTCGAAGGAACTCTTCTCCAGTCTGCAGCAGAGCGACAATCTATCGAGCAGCGTCAAAAGCTGGCTGACGCGGTTGGAGGCGGCCTATACCAAGACGATGCTGCTCGACGATTCATTTATCGATAATCCACAGCACCCGGCGCGAAAGATGCTCGGGCTCCTTACCGAACTCGGTTTGAGCGACGAGGAAGTCACGGCAGATATCGAAGCGGCAATCGATCCCGTCATCGAAGGCATAATTACTGGTGAGGATGAGGGGAGTGAACTCTTTGCGAGAGCAATGGAGTCGCTTACGCCGGTGATTCAGGATCGTCAGCGTCGTATCAACAGAAATGTTGAGTCGGTCATCGATAGTTGTGAAGGTGATCAGATTGTCACCGGTGCCAAGCACTATGTCAGCGAGGAGTTGAAACAGCTGCTGGTGGGCAAGAAGGTGCCGGAGCCGGTCAAACGAATTATTGAGTCGGCCTGGCGGCAGGTATTAACCCTGATCTACATGCGAAAGGGTGAGGGGAGTGAGTGGAACGAGGCGATGGAGTTGACCCGCACGCTCGCCGAAAAATCGGGCCAGAGTGATACCCCCGAGTATGAGCGGTTGGAGATGGTGGAGCGGGCCGAGTCGTTGGTTAGTGAGTACCACTGCAACCATCTCTGTGAGAAGGGACTGTTTGATGATCTTCGTGATTCGATTAAGCAGCGTACGAAGGACGGTGGTGTGTCACTACCCGAGCATGCCCTGGTAGAGATTGAAAACAACAGTGAACTCTTAAGCGCAACGCAGTTCGATGTTGAGCTCGATCGTGATGATGAGCGTCTCACACCCTGGTTGGATGAGGCGATCAAACTAAATATCGGTGCCTGGTTCCGTTTTGCACGCGAAGATCAGGCGATAAATGTGCGCCTCTCGTGGATTGGTCAGAACTATGCGCGTTACGTTTTTGTTAACTCACTCGGCATGAAGGCTCTCGATCAGCGTTTCAACGAGCTGGTTAATGCGCTGAAAAACGGTGAGCTGACGCCGATCAATGATAACGATCTCACCTTTGTCGATAACAGTATCGAGCTGATCGTTGAGCGGCTTTATGGTCAGCTCGCCTATCAAGCGAGCCACGATGAGTTAACCGGTCTGGTCAATCGGCGTGAGTTTGAACGACGTCTCGGTCTCGCACTGGACCAGGCAGAGACGGGTGATGTCCGTCATGTGGTGGGCTTTATCAATATTCATCAGCTCGAGACGGTGCGGAAACTGCACGGTTACGGTGCGGGTAACCAGGCGCTCAAGGAGTTGAGTGAGCTACTCGATGGCGTGCTCGGTGATGAGGGTTGCACGCTGTCGCGTATGGGGGTCGATGAGTTCTCGGTGCTCTATGAGGGGCTCTCCGTGGAGGAGGCATATCGAATATCCGGCAAGCAGGTCGATCGGGTTCAGGATTACCGGTTCCACTTTGCTGATACCCCCTACTCGGTCAGCATCAGTATCGGTCTGGTGCCGATCACTGGTGAGAGCAAGTTTGCACCGACGGTGCTCAACGAGGCGGAACTTGCCTGTACGGTGGCAAAAAATGCTGGCCGCAATACGATCAAGCTCTATGAGCAGGATGATGAAAAACTGCAGAGACTCGATAGTGAACTTGACTGGACGATTCGGGTAAATCGCATCCTGGAGGAGGAGCGTATCGTGCCCTATGTGCAGGAGATTGCGCCGATTTCAGGTAAGGGAAAGATGCACTATGAGGTGTTGATGCGCGTGGTCGACAGAGAGGGCAAGGTTGAACCACCGGCGGAGTTCATCGACGCGGCAGAAAAACACAATTTGATGCATGAAGTCGATCGAAAGATGATCAGCAAGATCTTTAGTTGGATCGATGCCAATCCCGACGCGATGCGAGAGATTGGTAAGCTCTCCATCAACCTCTCAGGGCAGTCACTCGGTAGCGAACGGCTGCTTGAGTACGTCTTCGAACAACTTTCCAGTTACAACGTGCCACGCAAAAAGATCTGCTTTGAGATTACCGAAACGGCGGCGATTGGTAACTTTGAGGACGCCTCCGACTTTATCGATGAGATGCGTAATCTTGGCTGCTCCTTCTCACTGGATGATTTTGGCTCAGGTCTCTCCTCCTACTCCTACTTGAAGAAGTTGCCCGTCGACTATCTGAAGATTGATGGAGTATTGGTTAAGGATATCTGTACCGAACCCAACGACTACGCGATGGTGCGCTCGATCAAGGAGGTTGCACACTTCATGGAGAAGAAGGTGATCGCAGAATATGCGGAGAATGATGCGGTGGTCGAGAAACTGGCCGAGATCGGCGTCGACTATGTGCAGGGTTATGCGATTGCCAGACCGCATCCGATAGCGGACTTGGAGGTTTAAAAAAGGCAGCGGGTAACAGGATAGAGCCTAGATAGAGCAGCGAATCTTGTAGGACTTGCTGTTGCCCGCCTCCTGTTACCCGTTTATTTAACCCGCATTCCCAGCTCAGCGCCCTCATCGGGGGTGAGGATAAACAGGTCCTTGCCGCCAGGGCCTGCTGCCAGCACCATTCCTTCTGAGAGGCCAAAACGCATCTTACGTGGTGCCAGATTGGCGACCATCACCGTCAGCTTTCCTTCCAGATCCTCCGGTGCGTAGGCCGACTTGATGCCGGCAAAGACATTGCGTTGCTCGCCGCCGAGATCGAGGGTCAGCTGTAACAGCTTGTCGGCCTTCTCAACATGTTCTGCCTTGACGATCCTGGCGATGCGCAGATCGATCTTGGCGAAATCATCGTAGTTGATGGTATCGCTGATCGGGGCATCGGCGAGTGGACCGCTGAGCGCTGGAGCTTCGCTTTCGCCGCCTGGAAGATTCTGCTTTGAATCTTCAAGCATGGCGTCGATCTTATCCTTATCAATACGGGTCATCAGCGGTTTGAACTTGTTGATGGCGTGGCCCAGCAGCGGCTCCTTAATGTGATCCCACTGCAGTGGATCGATGTTGAGGAACGCCTCAGAACCGGCAGCCAGCTGTGGTAGGACCGGTTTGAGATAGGTGACCAGCAGACGGTAGAGGTTAATGCCCATGCTGCAGATCTCATGCAGCTTCGCATCACTCCCCTCCTGCTTGGCGATAACCCACGGCTTCTGCTCGTCGATGTACTGATTGGCGAGATCGGCCAGCGACATGATCTGGCGCATCGCGTGGCCAAATTCACGCGCCTCGTAGAGTTCAGCGATTTCACTGCCGGCGCGGCTGCAGGTATTGAAGAGTCCCTCATCGCCGAGTGTTTCGGCCAACTTGCCGTCAAAACGCTTCTTGATGAATCCTGCGCAGCGGCTGGCGATGTTGACCACCTTGCCGACCAGGTCAGAGTTAACGCGTGCCTGGAAGTCCTCCAGGTTGAGATCGATGTCGTCGATACCGCTGCTGAGCTTGGCGGCGAAGTAGTAGCGCAGATACTCCGGCTGCAGATGGTCGAGGTAGCTGCGTGCCATGATGAAGGTGCCGCGAGACTTCGACATCTTCTTGCCATCGACGGTGAGGAAACCGTGGCAGTAGACGGCGTTAGGGGTGCGGAAACCGGCGCCGTGCAGCATCGCCGGCCAGAAGAGGGTGTGGAAGTAGGCGATATCCTTGCCGATGAAGTGGTAGAGCTCGGTTTCACCACCCGGCAGCCAGTAGCTGTCGAAATCGTAGGCACTGTTTTTGCTGCAGAGGTTTTTAAAGCTGGCCATGTAGCCGATCGGTGCGTCGAGCCAGACGTAGAAGTACTTGCCCGGTGCATCGGGGATCTCAAAGCCGAAGTAGGGTGCATCACGGGAGATATCCCAATCCTGCAGGCCCGATTCGAACCACTCCTTGAGTTTGGCCGCCACGCCATCCTGAATATGGCCTGCCTTGTGCCACTCGCGCAGCATCTTCTCGAAATCACCCAGCTTGAAGAAGTGGTGTTCGGAGTCGCGCTCAACCGGGGTGGCACCTGAGATGGCAGAGACGGCATTTTTCAGTTCAGTCGGTGAGTAGGTCGCGCCACAGACCTCGCAGGAGTCACCGTACTGGTCTTCGGCGCCGCACTTGGGGCAATCACCTTTAATGAAGCGATCGGGAAGGAACATCTCCTTTTCGGGGTCGTAGGCCTGGGTGATGGTGCGGGTGGCGATGTGGCCACCGTCGCGCAGGCGCGTGTAGATGGTGCTGGCGCAGTCGCGGTTCTCCTTGGAGTGGGTCGAGTGGTAGTTATCGAAGCCGATACCAAACTCTGCAAAGTCGGCCTGATGTTCGCCACTGATACGCTCGATCAGCGCCTCGGGAGTGATCCCCTCGTTTTGTGCCCGCAGCATAATCGGTGTGCCGTGGGCGTCATCGGCGCAGACGTAGGTGCAGTTGTGACCACGCAGTTTCTGAAAACGAACCCAGATATCGGTCTGGATATACTCCACCAGATGACCGAGATGGATCGGTCCATTGGCGTATGGAAGAGCGCTGGTGACCAGGATTTTGCGTGTGTTTTCAGACATATCGATACGGTGACTTGAATAGCGGCTAAACGGGCCGCATATAGTAGCATGCGGGAATTCCAAGCACTGATATTTTCTCTTGCCACCGCTTCGGTTACTGACCGAAAGCTGGGTTTAGGTGGGGCGATATCGTTGGATTGTAGTGAAACGTGCAGTAAACACTCAGGGAAAGGCCATTTTGGTGGTGATTTTCCAGAGTAACTGCATGGAAGACGCTCTAACCGATTTTGTGTAGAATCCCCAGCCAATTTAGTCGGAAATAGCTGATGGCACTGGTGCCGGGCACGAATTATGGGAGTTTTTTTCAATGGCTGACGTGAGCAAAGAGCAGGTTGAGTCTGCACTGAAGGCGTATATCGATCCCAACTCAGATCGGGATCTGGTTACCTCGAAGAGCATCAAGAGTATTGCGGTTGATGGTGGCAAGGTGATTGTTGATGTTCAGCTTGGCTATCCCGCCGATAGCTTCAAGGCAGAGCTGACCGGCAAGCTGCAGGATCTGGTTAGCGGTATCGAGGGTGTATCCGAGGCCAGCGTCACCGTCGAGTGCAAGATTGTGGAGCACTCGGTACAGAAGGGTGTGAAGACGATCAAGGGTGTGAAGAATATCATCGCCGTTGCTTCGGGTAAGGGCGGTGTGGGTAAGTCGACCGTCTCTGCCAACCTGGCGCTGGCCCTCGCTGCCGAGGGTGCCAAGGTCGGTGTCCTTGATGCCGATATCTACGGTCCCAGCCAGACCCGTATGCTCGGTGTTGAGGGGCGTCCCGATTCACCTGATGGCAAGACCCTTGAGCCGATGAAAAACTACGGCATCGAGTCGATGTCGATCGGTAACCTGATTGATGAAGAGACCCCGATGATCTGGCGTGGACCCATGGTCACCCAGGCACTCGAGCAGCTGCTCAATGATACCAACTGGAGCGATCTCGACTACCTGATCATCGACCTGCCACCCGGCACCGGTGATACCCAGCTGACTCTGGCGCAGAAGGTGCCG
This sequence comes from Solemya pervernicosa gill symbiont, assembly GCF_002020875.1. Taxonomy (NCBI): domain Bacteria; kingdom Pseudomonadati; phylum Pseudomonadota; class Gammaproteobacteria; species Solemya pervernicosa gill symbiont. Next base: position 9,342 of record NZ_MPRL01000010.1, read on the forward strand.
GTTAGCGGTGCAGTTATCGTCACCACTCCGCAGGACATCGCCCTACTCGATGCGCGTAAGGGTCTGAAGATGTTCCAGAAGGTTGAGGTTCCTGTGCTCGGCATAGTCGAGAATATGAGCATGCACATCTGCAGCAGCTGTGGTCACGAGGAGCATATCTTCGGTCGAGGTGGTGGCGAGAAGATGGCCGACCAGTACGATGTCGACTTCCTTGGCTCACTGCCACTCGACATCTCGATTCGCGAGAACGCCGATAACGGTAAGCCAACCGTGGTTGCCGATCCTGAGGGTCGCATCAGCGAGATCTACATGCAGATCGCACGTCGCACGGCTGCGCGTCTGGCGATTCAGGCGAAGAACTACGAGGCGAAGTTCCCGCAGATCGTTATCGCCAACGACTAGGCAGAAGTGACCGCTTTGTAGCGGAACGCTAAATGCCACTATAATGCCGGCTGTTTTGACTAACAGCCGGTATTTTTATGTCCAGGGATGGACGGTATGTCGCGGGTGCAGGGATGCACAAGAGCGACAATGTCACAGTTGAGAGGAATAGGATGAGTATCAAAGCCGACAAGTGGATCCGACGCATGGCCGAGAGTGAGGGGATGATCGAACCCTTCGAGCCGGGGCAGGTGCGCGAGGTCAATGGTGAGCGGATCGTCTCATACGGCACCTCGAGTTACGGCTACGATGTGCGCTGCGCCGATGAGTTCAAGATCTTCACCAACATCAACTCGGCGGTGGTCGATCCGAAGGCGTTTGATGAGAACAGTTTTGTCGATGTGAAGTCCGATGTCTGCATCATCCCGCCCAACTCCTTTGCGCTGGCGCGCACGGTGGAGTTTTTCCGCATTCCACGTAGCGTGCTGACGGTCTGCCTTGGTAAATCGACCTACGCCCGCTGTGGCATTATCGTTAACGTCACCCCGCTGGAACCGGAGTGGGAAGGTCACGTGACGCTGGAGTTCTCAAACACCACGCCACTGCCGGCGAAGATCTACGCCAACGAGGGTGTGGCACAGATGCTCTTCTTCGAGTCGGATGAGATCTGTGAAACCTCTTACGGTGATCGTGGTGGAAAGTATCAGGGGCAGACAGGCGTTACCCTACCCAAGGCGTAACAGTCAGGTTTAACTGCCGCTCTTGCTGTCTGGGAGCGGTAGTCCCTTCAACTTTTTGATCAGCAGGTTCATTCCCTTCTTCTTCTGCTCGACCCGCACCGGAATATAGTTCAGTTCAGGCGCAAACCACATGGTGGTGCCGCGTTTGTCGTTCTCGCGTTTGACCCGCAGGGTGTGGAATTTTCCGAGTGGTGTCTTGATGACCTCTTCGCCTTGATAGAGGAAGCTGAAGGTCTTCGGCGTGCCGCCATCGGCGACGCGGTACTCAAAGCGCCCCCGCTCTCCAGCCATCAGTGCCAGCTGTAGGGCCATCTGCACACTCATCTTGTCCTGCATGCCCGCCTCCAGTTCCATGCTCCAGGGGGCGCTGTTGACGCGGGTAGTGACTCGTTCGGCATCGTAATCGAAGCTGACGTGGATCATCTTCTCATCATCGATCCCGGTATGTTCGTAACGATAGAAACTGGGTGTGACGTGGCTATCGCTCACGCTCCAGGTGGTCTGCTCAAGAATCTCATCACTGCGGAACCAGGAGACGACACTAACGGGTGTCGAGCGGGATTCGTAGGTGTAATTCCCCGTACTGTTCTGCTTGAGTTTGAAACGTCCCTCGGCGATTGCCAGGCCGCTCTTGTTGAGAATGTAGTCTGCGGAGTAGGGGATCAGCTGTGGCTCGGCAGAGGCCGTGCCGAGTGTGATGATCAATAATAGCGTTATCAGAAATCGAGATAGTTGCATGGTAAGAGCTATCAACTACGCCTCAAGCTGTGCGGGTTTTTCTAGCGGTTGATTGTCCAGCACTACGGTGTGATCCCTCATCTCCAGTCGTCCCTCTGCAAACCAGCGAATCGCCAGCGGGTAGATCTTATGTTCCTGTTCGAGCACCCGTGCGGCGAGAAGTTCCTCGCTGTCATCGGCCAGCACCGGCACCTGCGCCTGCAGGATCAGTGGACCACCATCGAGTTCATCGGTGACGAAGTGGACCGTGGCACCGTGGTGCGAGGCGGCAGCTTCGATGGCGCGGCGGTGGGTGTGCAGACCACGAAACTCGGGCAGCAGCGAGGGGTGGATATTGATCAGTCGCCCCTGATAGTGGCGTACAAACTCCGGGGTGAGGATGCGCATGAAGCCCGCCAGCACCACCAGCTGTGGCTGGTGGCTGTCGATCAGTTCAATCAGTGCCGTATCGAACGCCTCGCGACCCTCGTAGTGCGTGTGGTCGAGCACAGCGGTAGGGATGGCTGCCTGCTGCGCGCGCTCAAGCCCATAGGCGTCGCTGCGATTGCTGATCACAGCACGAATCTCGACCGGCAGATCGTTGTTGGCTGCGTCGATGATCGCCTGCAGATTGCTGCCGCCGCCAGAGATTAGAACGACGATCGGTAGCCGTTTTGCGGACTCCTGCAAAGCGACTACTCCTCGATGGTGACCTGTTCGCCATCCGTACCGGCTTCGATGGTGCCGATGATCGAGGCCTGCTCTCCAGCTGCTGAAAGCAGCTCCAGGCTCTTGTCTGCATCTGCTGCCGCTACACAGACCACCATACCGATACCGCAGTTGAAGGTGCGGTACATCTCCTCCTTGATCACGCCACCCTTCTCCTGCAGCCAGTTGAAGATGGCCGGACGCTGCCAGCTGTTGGCATCAATCTTCGCTGAGGTCCCCTCCGGCATTACGCGTGGCAGGTTCTCGGTCAGGCCACCGCCGGTGATGTGGGCAAGTGCGTGTACATCGACCTGTTCGAAGAGTGACAGCAGTGACTTGATATAGAGCTTGGTCGGTTCGAGCAGTGCCGCGCCGATGGTGCTCTCCTCGAAGGGCTGATCGAGCGGTGTCTCGCTGACCTCAAGGATCTTGCGAATTAGCGAGTAGCCGTTGGAGTGGGGGCCGGAGGAGGCGATGCCGATCAGCTTGTCACCCGCAGCGACCTTGCTGCCGTCGATGATGCGACTCTTCTCCACCACACCGACACAAAAGCCAGCCAGGTCGTAGTCACCCTCCTGGTACATACCGGGCATCTCGGCCGTCTCACCGCCGGTGAGCGCGGCACCAGAGAGTTCACAGCCACGACCGATACCGGCAACTACCTCAGCGGCGGTGTCGATGTCGAGCTTGCCGGTGGCGTAGTAGTCGAGGAAGAAAAGTGGTTCAGCGCCCTGTACGATCAAGTCGTTGGCGCACATCGCCACCAGATCGATACCGATGGTGTCGTGTTTACCCATCTCCATCGCCAGCTTCAGCTTGGTGCCGACGCCATCGGTTCCCGAGACCAATACCGGCTCTTTGTAGCGATCGAGCGGCAGCTCGAAAAGTGCACCGAAGCCGCCCAGGCCACCGAGGATGCCGGGACGCTGTGTTTTCGCCGCAATCGGCTTGATGCGATCGATCAGTCGGTTGCCCGCCTCGATATCGACGCCCGCGTCCTGATAGCTGAGTGAAGTACCTTTATTCGCGGCTGGGTCGTTGCTGTTCACATTGGGCTCCGGAGTGTTTCGTTTCTTTGCAATTGCGTAATTTGCTATTGTAACCGCAACTGCGCTGTGATGGCGCATTCAATAGCGCTAAAAAGGGTGGAATTCGATTGAAAAGCGTTGAAAAGCTGCTGCTGGGGGCGATCCTGTCGTTTCTCTTTGTGACGAACCTCGCTGCGGTAGAGGTCTCTGGTCTCAATGAGACTGAGGTGATCGTGGCCGATCAGTCGGCAGGCGAGCGTAACCGTGCGCTGGTTGATGCCTTTGCCGAGGTGCTGGTCAAGATCTCGGGTGTGGATGCGATTGCCGAGAGTCCTGAGGTGGCTGCCGAGTTAAGAGGTGCGTCGCGCTATCTGCAGCAGTACCGCTATCGCAGCGATAAGGTTGCCGCAGAGGATGAGACGCAGAGCGCGATTGAGGTGTTGAAAATGCACGTCAGCTTCGACCAGAAAGCGGTTGAGCGGCTTCTGGAGCGCATCGGCCGACCCGTGTGGGGCAAGAATCGTCCACAGGCCATTGTCTGGCTTGCGGTTGAGGAGCAGGGAAGTCGCTACCTGCTCGATAGTCAGAGCGAATCATCCTGGCGCGCGTTGTTGCAGGAGGCCGCTGCTGAGCGTGGATTGCCACTGATACTGCCTGCAATGGACGTTGAGGATCAGGCCAAGGTGCACCTGATGGATGTCTGGGCCAACGCCAGTGAGGAGCTGATCCTCGCCTCGCAGCGCTACCGTGCAGATGCCATTCTGGTGGCCCGCATCTACCCGACCAGTGCCGGTAGCTGGGCATCACGCTGGACCCTCTACGCCAATCCCAAAGAGGAGTTCATGGGACAGAGCTGGAATGCCCCGTTGGCGCAGACCGACATTGTGCTCGGTCGTGGCGTACATGCGGCAGCCGATATGCTCGCGGCGCGCTTTTCAGTGGATGGTTCGATTGAGTTCAATGAGCAGATTGCGATCAGCGTGCTCGGTATTAATGATTTGAAACAGTACGCCAAGGTCTCCGCGTATCTCACCTCTCTCGATCCGATTGAGTCGGTAACGGCGGAGCGAGTTGGTGGTAACAGTGTCATTTTCAAGGCGGTGGCCAAGGGCGGTGAGGATGCGCTACGTCGGGCTATCGCACTCGGCAAGGTGTTGCATGAACGCAGCTACGAGTCGATGTCGCTCGAGGCCGATATCGAGGCCGAAGAGGCGGGGCTGAGCCAGGTCTCACGCCTCTACTATCGTCTGCCGTAGTTACCTATCTACTCAATGGTTGAATAATGTCTCAGGAAAGCACAGGGAGTAAGCGCATGAGTGATTCACAGCGCTGGATGGTGATTGGTGGAGTGGCTGGTGCGGGGTGGTTACTCTATCTGCTGGGGCCAGTCCTGGTCCCCTTTATGGCGGGTGGGCTGCTCGCCTATCTTGGCGATCCCCTTGTTGATCGACTGGAGGCTAAGCGTCTCTCGCGTACCGTTTCGGTCACGATCGTCTTTGCTGCCATCCTCTCGGTATTGATGATTGTGCTGTTTCTACTGGTACCGATTCTCGGTAAACAGTTGGGGATTCTGATCGGTAACCTGCCGGGCTACTTCGAAATGCTACAGGGCAAAATGCTGCCGTGGCTGCAGCAGCTAGGTATCGAGATCGAAGCGATCGATCCGCAGCTAATCTTCAACGCCATTCGCCAGCACTGGGGCGAGGGCAGTGATGTCATCGGCCAGCTGATTGCTGGCGCTTCGCAATCGGGTATGGCGTTGTTGGCACTGGCCGCCAACCTGCTGCTGATTCCGGTGGTGACCTTCTATCTTCTGCGGGACTGGGACATCCTGGTCGCTCACATCCACGAGATGTTACCGCGTCGTATCGAACCACGCGTCACGCTGCTGACACTGGAGTCGGATGAGGTGCTGGGTGCGTTCCTGCGCGGACAGATGTTGGTGATGCTGGCGCTGGCAACCATCTACACGCTCGGTCTCTGGATGGTGGGGCTGGAGCTGGCGCTACTGATTGGTGTGCTGGCGGGATTGGTCAGTTTCGTTCCCTATCTAGGTCTGATCGTCGGCGTGGTCGTGGCTGGTGTTGCTGCGTTGATGCAGTTTCAGGATGTGTTACCGATTGTGCTGGTCTTTGTGCCCTTTATTGTTGGGCAGCTGCTCGAAGGCATGGTGTTGACACCGAAGCTGGTGGGAGATCGTATCGGCCTCCACCCAGTGGCGGTGATCTTTGCGGTGCTGGCGGGTGGTCAGCTGTTTGGTTTCCTCGGTGTACTGTTGGCGCTGCCAGTGGCTGCGGTGATTATGGTGATGGTTCGCCATCTACATCAGGAGTATCTCGACAGCGCGCTCTACGATGAGGGGAGTGTGGCGGTTGAACTGGAAGGTGTCGACCAACACGACGCCTGATTGAATGGTGAGATAACGCCCTATGATGCAGCTCCCCCTTGGCATCGCACTGCGCGAAGCCGCCACTTTTGAAAACTACTTCACCACCGATAACGATCAGGCGCTCAACGCCATTCGTACAGCGCTTTCTGTTGGTGAGTCGGCAGTGATCTATCTCTGGGGTGGCGGTGAGGTTGGTAAGTCGCATCTGCTGCAGGCTGCCTGTCATCTGGCTGCGGAGTCTGGGATGAGCTCGACCTACCTGCCACTCGGTGAGGCGGAGAGCTGGCCGCCCGAGATGATCGAGGGGTTTGAGTCGCTTGAGCTGGTCTGTCTTGACGATGTGGGGCAGGTGGCAGGGCGAGCCGATTGGGAAGAGGCACTGTTCCACCTCTTTAATCGTCTGCAGGAAGCGGGCGGTATTCTGCTAGTAAGTGCAGATGTGGCACCGGCCTCTCTGTCGGTAAAGCTCAATGATTTGAAGAGTCGTCTTGCCTGGGGGCTTACCTTTCAGCTGCAACCACTCGACGATGAGCAGAAGCAGCAGGCACTAAAAACGCTGGCACAGCGGCGAGGTCTGGAACTACCCGATGAGTCGGCAACCTATCTGTTACGCCATGCGCCGCGAGGGCAGGGGCTGCTCTTCTCGCTGCTGGACCGGCTTGATGAGGCGTCGATGATCGAGCAGCGACGCCTGACCATCCCCTTCATCAAGTCGGTACTCAATCCTTAGTCTCTTCCTCTAGTGCTGCGGCACGGTCCGCTCGTGCTTTTAAGCGTACGTAGAGGATCGCGCCGACAAACAGCATCACACTAAAGATAATCTCGATAATGCCGAGTAGTCGCTCCGGTGTCTGCGTTACTTCATAGGGCTTGGTGACTGCTTCCATAATGCCGAGTGCGAGGTAGAGCAGTGAGAGCATGCTGCTCCAGGCGTAGGTGTAGCTACGGCCGTGTAGCAGGCCGCGTAGTGGAAAGAGTAGGGGTACCACCAGCACGATCAGTACCAGGCTGATCGGAAAGTGTTTCGAGGGGGCGATCCAGATATTCCACAGCAGCAGTAGAAAGATTAGACCGAAGTAGCCGGTCAGTGCCGTGGCCTGTGCAAGTTTGACGCGCTGCATCAGCTGTTGCCGCTTCGTTTGCTATTCATCGCAACCGCACACTCGGCAAGGCGCTTGCCCTGTGCCCGACAGAGCCGTTTCTCTTCATCGCTGAGTGGTAGCTGACTATCACTGCCTGCAAGGTGGCTGGCGCCATAGGGAGTGCCGCCAGTTGTGGTGGTGAGCAGGTCACTCTCGCTATAAGGGAGGCCCATAACCAACATGCCGTGATGCATCAGCGGCAGCATCATGCTTAGCAGAGTGCTCTCCTGGCCGCCGTGCAGGCTGGAACTGGAGGTAAAGACGGTGGCGGGTTTGTCGATCATCTCGCCAGCCAGCCAGAGATTGCTGGTTGAGTCGATGAAGTACTTCATTGGTGCCGCCATGTTACCAAAGCGGGTTGGACTACCCACAGCCAAACCGATGCACTCGCGCATATCGTCAGCGGAGACATAGGGCGCACCGCTCTCGGGGATATCGTCCTCAACGGCCTCGCAGACGGTGGAGACGGCGGGGACGGTACGAATCCTCGCCTCGACACCACTGATCTCCTCGATGCCACGACCAATCTGTTGAGCCATCTCAGCGGTAGCGCCGTGGCGGCTGTAATAGAGCACCAGGACTTCACTCATTTGACGATCTCCAATACCTTCTCCGGTGGGCGGCCAATCGCGGCCCTGCCGTTGCTGATCACAATCGGGCGCTCAATCAGTTTGGGTGTGTTGACCATTGCCTCAATCAGCTGCTCACGACTTAGCTCTGGGTTGTCGAGCCCGTTCTCCTGGTACTCCGCCTCCTTGTTACGCATCAGCTCGCGTGGTTCAAGCCCAAGCATCTCGAGAATCTCAGTTAGCTCCACGACAGTAGGTGGGGTTGTTAGATACTCAACAATCTGTGGCTCAACGCCCTGCTGCTCAAGCAACTGCAGGGTCTGGCGTGATTTGGAGCAGCGGGGGTTGTGGTAGAGCTTGATGGTGTTGTTGGTCATGTTCTCAATCTCGGTTATCGGTTGTTGATGCCCTTTTGCGGTGCGTGGTAGGCTCTCCAGATAGCATAACTAGCTGGTTTTTAGGGAGTCCTACCGCAAGTGAGTCGCAATATAACAAAAAGAGTGCGTCTGTTTCTCATTACCCTACTGGTCGTGGTGGCAGGCTGTGCCGCCGTGCCGGCACAGGAGATGTCCGATGCCCGTCAGGCCTTGCGTGCAGCGCAGGATAGCGGTGCCATGGAGTCAGCCCCCGCCATGATGGCAAAAGCCGAACGGCTGATGCAGAAGGCGGAGAGGAGTCTTGAAGCGGGAGAGTATCGCGCCGCAAGAAAGAATGCCGAAGAGGCACGTTCACTGGCAATTGAAGCGCGCCAGATGACAGTAAAAAACAGGTGATTCACCACAATAGCTGTGTCGCGATCCCACTAAACTTTTTGAGTTATTTGTCAAAATAGAGTGGATGTTAAGTTTGACTGCTCACTTGTAATTATTTTCATCCCAAGCTCTGAGCGGTAGGTGATTATCTATGCTCAGTTTACTCTACCGATATAGTGTGATGATGTTGCGACAAGCCATTTGACGTGGCCTTGATAAATTGGCGTATGAATCATTGATGAATTTGTAACGCTAATTCTAGAGTTCTCCAACTAGATCACCAAATCCCCATATTAACGTGCCTGCTACAACTAGGGTTGCTGCGACTCTGGTAGCGTTGTGATCATCTTGATTTGTCCACGCCAACATCTCATCCGCTTTTTTCGTTTTAAGCGTGGGTAAATACTCTGTGACAATAGCGATTATTACAAGTAATGCCCCTGATCTTGCGAACCAATTCCAGTTATTACTAATGACACTAATGGTAGTGAATATTGTGACGACTATGCAGCAAAGGATGATGGAAAAATAATGTCTGGACATCCTGTCTGCCCCCGGTTTTTTGATGGATACGTCTGGCTGATTGTGTGGAAGCTGTAGCGGCATGTTTGGTTTACAGTTCGATTAGTCGGTATATATAAACCAATCGATCAATGATGTTGTCTCAACCAGCTGTCCACAATTGATCGTTTTGCTACTTCCGTTCTCCACTAACTGAAATTCACGTTCCGACAGGTGGAATCCCTTGGCGCAGACGATGCACTGCTGTATGCCACTCTTGGTCCGGAGTTCAAAGGTGATGGCTGGGCGCCACTCCATCTCCAGCTGGCTGCCAACCTGTGCCTTTATTTGGACTGCCTGCGGTTTTTTGCTCAGGTACTGGATGCCGAACTTGTTTTCGTTCTGATTGGCGTCGTAAATCAACCAACGACTAATGGCGATGATCCACTCGTCACTCTCTTTATCGTTGCTATGAATGGCGAGCAGTTGGCCGGTGGTGAGATTGCAGTTGCTTGCTGCATTGGCAGCGAGTGAGAGCCCGCCGAGGCTTCGGTTGATGAGGCGCCACTGATTAAGCGCATGGTCCTGGGTTCCGTTTTTTAGTCGATCACCCAGCTGAGAGGTGATCTCAATCTGATCGTTGTGCTGCTCTTGGTTTTCACTCTTAGGGTGGTCGGTCGCCAGATGGTGGTGAACGGCATCAAGGCCACACAATACCTGCGCTCTCCCAACCTCTTCAACGCGTGGCATCTTGCGGGATTGTTTACTGGTCCACCCCTTTTGTAGCCGAATCAAGAGTTGAATCTTGTCGTTGATGGGGAGTTCTGTGGGTAGTGGGAAATTTGCCGGTACATTTCCTTTTTGTGCCAATTCACGTTCTTGATTCACACGTGCGACCAATGTGCGTGTGTCGATCAGTTGAGGTGCGTCGAGTAGTAGTTGCTCATCAGTGAGCGGTTGTGGCATCAGGTCGCTGTTGAGGTCGACAACAAAGAATCCAAGATTATTGTTTGTCTCACCAAAAGGGGTGATCTTGCAGCTCTCCTCAAGGTTGTTGAGGTAGTTAAAGAGTAGCCAGGTCTGTCCATCGGGCAGGCGATAGGGGTCGACCAGGCTGAGTAGGATGATCTGTTTGAAGAGGCGTTGGATGGTCGTGACGGTATTGAAGCGGTCGTTTTGATCGCTGATCGTTTGATCATGAATTTTCGCCTCTTCAGCATATGCGTAGATCTGGTAAATTTCGCGCCAAACATTGTTCGGGCCTGGTGTGTAGTCGATAAAGGATTGGAGCAGTGTCATGCCCAGGTACTTCATGGCGCGCTGCAGGGAAGGGTGGAGAATCTTGTGTCGGCCGAGTTTGATTGAGCTGCCGAGACTCTGCTTGATAACCAGCTTGTAGCCGAAGGCGATCTCGGTGCTGAGTTTGTGCAGGGCGCTGCCGATCTGACGATTGCGTTTGTTTATTGGCAGGGTGCCGCGATCGGGGCGTGGCTGCAGATAGGCGTCGAGCAGGACTGCAAAGGGCTGTTGCACCATCTCCAGCATCTCGAAGCGGTGGGCCGTTGAGATCTGCTGGCGGTTGTGGGTGGAAACACCCTTGATTAACTTCTCTAATGCGTTGGCCGGGGTGGCGTAGGGAAGATAGTCGAGCCAATCCTTGAAGGCCTTCGGTTTTGTCACTATCGATTGATCGATGCGTTTGCTAGGCGCTGGGGTGGTGAGGCGGAGCGTTCTCATCTTGTTAGTGGTTTCCCTGCGTGAACCGCTGCACCTTGCTGCTGGTGAATATTCAGACAGAATAACTTGCCAATACTATTTGTAAAGTGGGGAAAGCTGCGTGTATCGTGCGCGACAGATAATTATATGGATTAGTAGTGATGTTGAAACGGCTTGAAAAGTGGTTCGAAGGTGCGTTGTGGAATAGCCGGTTGGTAGTGCTTTCGGCAGTGATCACGAGTCTACTGACCGCCTTTGCTGTCTTCTATATGGCAACCATCGATGCAGTCGTGATGATTTCTCACCTTGGTGACTACGCTTCATTCTCGCTCTCAATCGAAGCGCGTAACGAGCTGCGGAGTACCACAGTGACCCATGTGGTGGAGATTATTGATGGTTATCTACTGGCGACAGTATTGCTGATCTTTGCGTTGGGTCTCTATGAACTCTTTATTAGCAAAATCGATCAGGCGGAAGGTTCTGAAAACTCATCCAATATCCTGCTGATCCACAGTCTTGATGACCTGAAGGCGCGATTGGCAAAGGTGATCCTGATGATTCTGGTAGTGAAATTCTTTGAGCACGCCATTGGAATGCCCTTCAAGACACCGATCGATCTACTCTATCTGGCGGGTGGTATCGCCCTGATCGGGTTGGCGCTCTATCTCTCTCACGCGGGTGATAAACACTCGCGTGCTGCAGAGAAGTAGACCTTAAGCCGTTACGACGGGAATCTTACCGATCTTCGCCTGCCACTCTGCGGGGCCGCTGTTGTGCACCGAACCGCCATGCGCATCGACCGCTACGGTGACCGGCATATTCTCCACCTCGAACTCGTAGATCGCCTCCATGCCTAGTTCGGGAAAGGCGATGACTCGAGATCCACGAATGGCGCGTGAGATCAGATAGGCGGCACCGCCGGTAGCAATCAGGTAGACGCCGTGGTGCTGCTCAAGACTGTTGATGGTTGCTGCACCACGCTCCGCCTTGCCAATCATGCCGAGCAGGCCGGTGTCGAGCATCTGATCGGAGAACTTGTCCATGCGGGTTGCAGTGGTCGGCCCCGCAGGTCCGACCGGCTCATCACCCACCGCATCGACAGGTCCGACGTAGTAGATGAAGCGGTTGGTAAAGTCGAGCCCCTCGGGCAGCGGTTCACCACGATCGAGCAGATCACAGATGCGTTTGTGGGCCGCATCGCGACCAGTGAGGATCTTGCCGTTGAGCAGTAGCGTTTCGCCCGGCTTCCAATCGTTGGTATCAGTCTGGGTCAGGGTCTCAAGATCGACAACCCGTGCATCGGGACTCGGCTGCCACTCGACTGCAGGCCACGTCTCAGGCTTGGGTGGCTCGAGTAGCACCGGGCCGCGACCATCCATCACCACATGTGCATGGCGGGTGGCGGCGCAGTTGGGGATCAGTGCCACCGGCAGTGAGGCGGCATGGGTTGGGTAGTCGAAGACCTTTACATCGAGCACGGTGGTGAGACCACCGAGTCCCTGTGCGCCGATACCCAGTGCGTTGACCTTGTCGTAGATCTCAAGGCGTAGCTCCTCGGCACGATTCTGTGCGCCACGCTCCTGAAGCTGCTGAATATCGATCGGCTCCATCAGCGCCTCTTTGGCCAGCAGCATCGCCTTTTCGGCCGTACCGCCGATACCGATACCGAGCATACCGGGTGGACACCAGCCTGCACCCAGAGTGGGAACCGTTTTGACCACCCAATCAACCAGGCTGTCACTTGGATTGAGCACCGTAAACTTGGTCTTGTTCTCCGATCCTGCTCCCTTGGCGGCGACGGTGATATCGAGCTTGTCACCCGCAACCACCTCGGTGTGGATCACTGCTGGGGTGTTATCTCGGGTATTGCTGCGTTTGCCGGCAGGATCGCTGACGATCGAGGCGCGTAGCGGGTTTTCTGCGGCGGTGTATGCACGCCGCACCGCCTCGTTGACCATCTCTTCGACGCTCTGGCTTGCCTCCCAGCTCACGCCCATACCGATCTTGAGGAACACTGTGACGATACCAGTATCCTGGCAAATTGGTCGGTGTCCCTCGGCGCACATCTTCGAATTGGTCAGAATCTGCGCGATGGCATCACGGGCTGCAGGCGATTGCTCCTTTTCGTATGCCGTTCCAAGTGCTTCAATAAAGTCAGTAGGGTGGTAAAAAGAGATGAACTGGAGGGCATCGGCAACGGTTGTGATGAAATCATCTTGGCGAATAAGAGTCATGGTAATCCCTGATGTCTTTGGGTAGAGAGGTGTGCGACTATGAATTTCCCTACAGTTTATATCAGATCGGTTTTGTCTCGTAAGGAAGGGTTTGTAATGCGTCGAATTTTGACTCTGATTCTACTCCTTTTTACCCCCTCGCTGTTTGCTGCTGATGCGGCCGATTTTGCGCTGCAGGGTGTCGATGGCAAGATCCACAAGCTCTCTGACTATCGTGGCAAGTGGGTGGTGGTTAACTTCTGGGCAACCTGGTGTCCACCCTGCCTTGAGGAGATTCCAGAGCTGATTGGTTATCACGACAAGCATAAAGATAACGACTCAGTGGTGTTGGGAATCAACTTTGAGCAGATTGACAGTGATCGGCTGGGCAGCTTTGTCGATGACCAATTGATCTCCTATCCAGTGCTGCTGACAAATAACAAACCGGTTAAATCGTTCGAGCCCCTCAAGGGTTTGCCAACCACCTTTGTCGTCTCGCCTGAGGGTAAGGTGGTCGGAAGCTATCTGGGTGGTATTGAGGCACAGATGCTTGAGCAATTTATTGAAGATGAAAAACGCGACAGGGAGGAGCGTTCGTGAAACAGCTACTGGCAGCCATCTCGCTGCTTATCTTTACCGTAACGATTGAGGCTGCATCGGTCGAAACTCGTGATCCGTACGTCCACTTCTTCGATCAGTTCTTTGGTGATCTGCAGGAGGAGCTGGCCAACGCCAAGGAGGAGGGCAAAAAGGGGGTGCTGATCTTCTTTGAGATGGACGAGTGTCCCTTCTGTCATCGCATGAAGCGCACCGTGCTAAATCGCCCCGAGGTGCAGAAGTTCTTCAAGGAGAACATGCTCAGCTTCGCTATCGATATCGAAGGCGATGTGGAGATGGTCGACTTCAAGGGCGAGACGATGTCGCAGAAAGATTTCTCCTTCAAGGTAAACCGGGTGCGTGCCACTCCGGTGATTGCCTTCTATGACCTGCAGGGCGAGCAGGTGGTTCGCTATACAGGCGCTACTTCGGGTCCCGATGAGTTTCTCTGGATGGGTGAATACTTTGTCGATGGCCACTACCAGAAGCAGTCATTCACCCGCTATAAGCGAGAGAAACGTAAGGCGTCGAAGAACAGATGATCCACGCGCCGAGATGCATCGCTGCCGGGATGCTCGGCAGTGCACTACTGCTTGTTGCGACATGGGCCTCGGCTGAATCGGCTGCCGGTTCACTGCCGGAACCGCTCTCACTTAGCGAGGCGTTTGTCGTTGCAGATGCGGAGTCACACCCCCAATTTCAACGTGTCGAGGCCGCCTACCAGCGTGCTGAGGCGGAGCTGCTTGCAGTCGATGCTGCCAACGGTACCCAGCTGAGCCTGCAGGGTAAGGCGCGCTGGATCGAACCCGCGGATCTGGCCGCCGATCAATCCCATAACGACAGCAGCGCGCATCTCTATCTACGTAAACGCCTCTATGACTTTGGCCAGAGCCGTCACGCCGAGGCGGCTGGAGAGGCGCAGCTCACGGGTGAGCGCCTCAACCTACGGCGCGCCGAGGATCAGAAACGGATCGAGGTGATGGAGCGCTTTTTTGATGTGCTGCTGGCCGATGTCCAGAACGGGGTCGATAACGAGGGGATGGCGATCGCCTTTGTCACCCTCGACAAGGCGCGGGATCGTAACGAACTCGGACAGCTCTCTGATATTGAGTTGCTCGAGTATGAGAGTAACTATCAGACCCAGCGTCTGCGAGTTGCCTCAAGCAGTGCCCAGAAGCGCAGCACGCGTGCCCTATTGGCAGCGGCGCTGAATCGTCCCGGTGAACTCTCTTCTGAACTGGTCGAACCGGAGCTGGGTGCGCTTGATCGTAAGCTGCCTGAGTTCGAGACGCTGTTGGCCGCAGCTGTTGAATCCAATCCACGTATGCGTGCCCAGCGAGAGTTGTTGGAGGCCGCACGGCTGCGTGTTGAGGCGGCGCGTCGAGAGGGGCGTCCGCAGCTTAGCGGTGAGCTGGAGAGCAGCATTTACAATCGTGACGGTGGCTCACGCGATCCCTTCCGTGCCGGGTTGGTGCTCGATGTGCCGCTCTTCACGGGTGGGCGGGTAAATGCGGCGGTTGCCAAGGCGCGTGCCTCTCTACACGGCTTGCAGGCCGACTACGCTATTGAACAGCGCGAGATGAATCAGCGGCTGCTGGAGCTGTGGCAGCAGATCGGCTTGCTGCATATCAAGCGCGAAGAGATGGTGGCGCTGGCTGACTATCGTGACCTCTACCTCGATCGGAGCCGGGCGCTCTATGAGCTGGAGGTGAAGACCGATCTTGGTGATGCAATGGTGCGTTTTGCCGAGGCACGTTATCAGCGAACCAAGACCGACTATGAACTGCTGCTAGCGTGGGCGAAGCTCGATGCACTGACCGGCAATCGACCGGGAAGTTACTGGCTGGCTGGAGGAGTAAAGGGTAATGAGTAGGGGAGAATTAATGGCTGCGGTAACTATGAGAACACTTTTCCTGTCGCTACTGCTCTCGATGCCTGCTCAGGCCTGGAGTGCAGAACTGGCAGCCAAGCTCGACTGGTCAAAGCGAGTTGAACTCTCACCGCTCGTCTCGGGTGTGGTGAAAGCGGTGAATGTTGAGCCGGGGCAGCATGTTGATCAGGGCGCGCTTCTATTGCAGTTCGATGATCGTCTCTTTAAGGCACGCAATGCTGAGGCCGAGGCCGCGCTTGAACATGCCAGGTTGCTCTTTCAGGAGGCTGAGCGTGAACAGCAACGTGCCGATGAACTCTACGATCGGACCGTGCTCTCCAATCATGAGTATGAGCAGTCTAAGGTTAACTTCGCAGCAGCTTCCCTTGCGATGCGAAGCGCAGAGCTGCGACTGGTAGAGACAACGCTCGATCTGGAGCGGAGTGCCATCTCCGCCCCCTTTGATGCCTGGGTGGTGGAGCGGTTGGTTGAGCCGGGCGCTTCAATTGTTAGTGAGCTACAGACAGCACCACTGCTGGTGGTTACCTATGCAGGACGGATGCGGGCGGTGACTAAAATCGAATCGAGCCTGGCCAGAAAGATTGAGATCGGCAGCTCGGCAACGGTCGTAGTGGGTAAGCAGCGTTATCGTGCTCGTGTTGCATCGATTGGTGCTGTTGAAGGGGGGCACCAGCTAGATGTCGCCTTTTCACACAGCAACGACCATCTCTATCTAGGTCAAAAGGCGAAGATTATTCTGCCATGACCGTCTGCAAGCGCTGCCGGGTCACTGGACGAGTGCAGGGTGTCTGGTTTCGTGCCACCACCCAGCAGCGTGCTGCACAGCTGGGCCTGGTCGGTTATGCGCGTAATCTGGTCGATGGCACCGTTGAGGTGCTCGCCTGTGGGGAAGAGGGGCAGGTCGATCTATTGAGTGAGTGGCTCTGGCTTGGTTCACCCGGTTCCCAAGTGGATCAGGTGGTGTGTGAGCTGGCAGACGAGATACCCCCCACCACCTTTACCACTCAGTAGTACCTAGTCGGCGCACGCCTCTTTAAGAAACGCGACCAGATCACTCAGTGGAATATCTCTGGAGTCGCTATCGTTGCGACCCTTGTACTCGACCATGCCGCTGTCGAGTCCACGCTCACCCAGTACCACGCGATGTGGGATTCCGATCAGCTCAATGTCGGCGAACATCACGCCGGGGCGAACACCGCGATCATCCAGCACCACATCGAGCCCGGTCTCATTCATCTCGGCATAGAGCTTCTCGATCGCCTCGCGCAGGCGTTGTGATTTCTGCATATTCATCGGCAGCAGAGCGACCTGGAAGGGGGCGATCGGGGTGGGCCAGCTGATGCCGTTATCATCGTGATTCTGTTCAATCGCTGCCGCGACCACGCGTGAGACACCGATGCCGTAACAGCCCATGGTCATCACCTGTTCGCGTCCAGATTCATCGAGCACGGTGGCGTTAAGTGCCTTGCTGTACTTCTCGCCGAGCTGAAAGATGTGGCCGACTTCAATACCACGTTTGATGGTCAACGTACCCTTGCCGTCGGGGCTGGCATCTCCCTCGACAACGTTGCGTAGATCGGCAATCTGCGCCATCGGTAGATCACGCTCCCAGTTCACACCGCTAAGGTGTTTTCCGTCTTCGTTGGCACCACAAATAAAATCGGCCAGCTGTGCGGCATCGCGATCGACGATGGTCGGAATGCCGACATCAAGCGGTCCGATTGAGCCGGCGCTACAGCCGACTGCAGCACGAATCTCCTCATCGGATGCCATGGTCAGAGGGGCAAAGACCTGCGACAGATTCTCAGCCTTGATCTCGTTGAGTTCATGATCGCCACGCAATACCAGTGCTACCACGCCCTCAAGCTCACCCTCTTCAGTGGCACCGTGCACCAATAACGTCTTGAGGGTCTGGTCGGTTGCGACCTTGAGGAAGTTAGAAACCTCCTCGATCGTTTTCTGCTCGGGGGTCTCGACCACCGCCATCTCGGCAGAGGGCGCGGGGCGCTCACCCTGTGGCTGCAGTGCCTCGGCCTTCTCGATGTTGGCGGCGTAGTCGCTCTCGGTAGAGAAGGCGATGGCATCCTCGCCCGAGTCGGCCAACACGTGGAACTCGTGTGAGCCACTGCCACCGATGGCGCCGGTATCGGCCAGCACTGGCCGGAAGTTGAGTCCGAGACGGGTGAAGATGCGCGAGTAAGCGTCGTGCATTACCTGATAGGTCTCCTTGAGCGAGGCGTCATCGACATGGAAGGAGTAGGCATCCTTCATCAGGAACTCTCGTGCACGCATCACACCAAAGCGGGGGCGACGCTCGTCGCGGAATTTGGTCTGGATCTGGTAGTAGGTCATCGGCAGCTGTTTGTAACTGCGCAGCTCGTTACGCGCCAGGTCGGTAATGATCTCTTCGTGTGTCGGTCCGAAGCAGAAGTCGCGGTTGTGGCGATCACTCAGACGCAGCATCTCGGGGCCCATCGCATCCCAGCGTCCCGATTCCTGCCACAGCTCAGCGGGTTGCACCGCCGGCATCAGTAGTTCAACTCCACCGGCGCGGTTCATCTCCTCGCGCACAATGTTCTCCACCTTGCGCAGTACCTTAAGACCTAACGGCATCCAGGTATAGAGACCGGAGGCGAGTCTGCGAATCATGCCGGAGCGCAGCATCAGCTGGTGACTGATCACCTCGGCGTTGGCAGGGGTCTCTTTGAGCGTGGAGAGTGGGAATTGTGATAGACGCATGGGCGGCCTCGGTTCGTTATATGAATTTCAGCGCGCCATTCTATCTGTTGGCGTTAGGGGGGTACAGCGGCGAACTCATGGGTAGATACCCGCAGCGGCGCGGGAGAGGCCAGGAGCTACTCCTCGTC
Organism: Solemya pervernicosa gill symbiont; assembly: GCF_002020875.1. Taxonomy (NCBI): domain Bacteria; kingdom Pseudomonadati; phylum Pseudomonadota; class Gammaproteobacteria; species Solemya pervernicosa gill symbiont. Next base: position 27,553 of record NZ_MPRL01000010.1, read on the forward strand.
CTGCTTGAGTGCTGGCACGACGTTGGTGTCATGGGTAATCGGCATCGTTGTGTAGGCAGTACCGTCGCTGGGAGGCCGGTCGGTGTATTGCCAGCGTCCCGTGGCATCCTGCCATTTGTAGAGAGTGGTCTCTGCGGGGGCGACAATTGAGGCGCCGGGAATATCGCGAACCTGATCCTGCACCTGGTCGCGCAGCTCGGGTTTTAGATAGAGGCTGAGGGCGAAGCCACCCAGCAGGATAAGGATAAGAATCAGAAGGCTCTTCATGGTTAGAAGGTAGCACTGTTCCAGCCAAACATATGACGCTCGGGTGAAGCGAACTCGATATAGATCCGGTCGGTGGCGATCTCAAACTCACTGGCGATCAGTGCGCAGAGCCCCTCGGAAAATTCAGCGCTCCTCTCTTCGGGTAGTCCAAGGCTCTTCAGTTCGAGAAAGGCGACTGGGTCGTCACTGCCGTCGAAGAGCATAGAGGTGCCGTCTTGAAGTGCCATCATCACGTAGCGCTCTGGTTTTCCCAGCAGTTCGGCAATGTGTGCGGAGATACGTTTCATCGTATCGGCGCGGCTAGTGGGGATCAGTTCAACGTTGGTCTGGATCTTTAGGTAGGGCATTGCGGTACCTGTCTTAGTTGCAGTTCTCTTTTATCTGTTTGCGAGCCTCTTCCATGCGCTGCTGACGCTGCTCTTCGGGCATCATGTAGACGTTGCCATCATTGTCGCGCATGCGACGTCCCGGATTGTCGGCTAGCTTCTGTAGGTTTTCCTTGGCGCGCTTGCAGTTCTCCTGCCGAATTGCCTGATTCTCCGCGCTTATCGGTTTTGGTTCTGTCTGGCTCTTATCCTTTTTGAAGGCATCCCAGTACGACTCACGCTGCTTCTTCGCCTCGGCGTCATCGGGTGGTTTGATACCGCGTGGTTTCACCGTTTCGGCGGGCTGGCTCATAGGGGGCTGTTGGGTGAAGTGAGTGATGCCCTGATCGTCGACCCATTTGTAGATATCAGCACCGACAATTGGTGGCGCTAGTATTAGCAATGATGTTAGTAAAATGGTTATTCGCACCGGGTTTCTCCCGCAAGCCTTCTTGTTATTACCGATACTCTATTAGCAGAGGTTATCGGCTGTCTATATCGGCAATCGAACATGGCTCTGATGGGTATAGCGTAAAAACCCTCTGAATGCCCTGAAAATAGGGCAATCTCTTGACCTGTAGGGCGAATATCAGTAGCTTTCTAAGATTGTGTCCGAAAAAGCCTGTCTGGCCGGATTGGACCTCCGAATTATCCATCCAGACCACCTCAGCGGGAGATCATTGCAGTGGAAATGACTGGTGCCGAGATCATCGTGCGCTTTTTGAAGGATGAAGGGGTTGAACACCTCTTCGGCTACCCTGGCGGGGCGGTCCTTCATATATATGATGAGATCTACAAGCAGAGTGACGTTCAGCACATCCTGACACGTCATGAACAGGCGGCAACACACGCTGCCGATGGTTATGCACGTTCGACCGGTAAGCCGGGCGTGGTGCTGGTAACTTCGGGGCCGGGTGCGACCAATGCCGTGACCGGTATTGCTACCGCCTATCTCGACTCGATTCCGATGGTGGTGATCACCGGTCAGGTGCCGACTAGCCTGATCGGTAATGACGCCTTCCAGGAGGTCGACGCCGTTGGTATCACTCGTCCCTGCGTGAAGCACAACTTCCTGGTCAAGGATGTTAAAGATCTGGCGACCACGCTGAAGAAGGCGTTCTACATTGCTACCACCGGTCGTCCCGGTCCGGTCGTGGTCGACATCCCCAAGGATGTCACCGCCGAGAAGACCAAGTACACCTATCCGAAACGCGTCTCGATGCGCTCCTACAATCCGGTGGTAAAGGGTCACAAGGGACAGATCAAACGCGCCACTGAGATGATGCTGAAGGCAAAGCGTCCGATGCTCTATACCGGTGGTGGTGTCATTCTCGATGACGCTGCCAAACCGCTGACCGATCTTGCCAAGCTGCTCAATGCGCCCGTTACCAACACCTCGATGGGACTGGGTGGCTACCCTGCGACCGATCGACAGTTTGTCGGCATGCTCGGTATGCACGGTACTGTTGAGGCCAATATGGCGGTTTCGCACTGTGATCTGCTGATCGCCATCGGTGCCCGTTTTGATGATCGCGTGACAGGCAATATCGCCAAGTTCGCACCGCGTGCCAAGATCGTACACGTTGATATCGACCCCGCTTCGATCTCCAAGAACGTTAAGGTCGATGTGCCGATTGTCGGTGGTGTGCGTAACGTAGTGCGCGACATGATCAAGCTGCTCAAAGAGAGCGATACCGAACAGGATAAAGACGCGCTTACCAAATGGTGGGAGCAGATCGAACAGTGGCGCGCTAAAGATTGCCTCAGCTACAAGCAGACCAAGACCGGCAAGATCAAACCGCAGTTTGTGGTCGACAAGCTCTATGAAGTGACCAAGGGCGATGCCTATGTCACCTCTGATGTTGGTCAGCACCAGATGTGGGCGGCACAGTTCTACAAATTTGATAAGCCGCGCCGCTGGATCAACTCCGGTGGTCTCGGCACGATGGGCTTCGGTCTGCCGGCAGCGATGGGTGTTCAGGCCGCACATCCGAAGGCGAAGGTCGCCTGTATCACCGGCGATGGCAGTATCCAGATGAATATCCAGGATCTTGCCACCTGTTTACAGTACAACCTGCCGGTGAAGATCCTCTGTCTCAATAACGGTTACCTCGGCATGGTGCGCCAGTGGCAGGAGTTCTTCTATGACGAGCGCTACTCCGAGGTGACGATGGAGGTGCAGCCCGATTTTGTTAAGTTGGCTGAGGCCTACGGTCACGTTGGCATGCAGATCGAGAAGCCGGGCGATGTTGAGGAGTCGATCAGAGAGGCCTTCAAGTTGAAGGATCGTTTGGTATTTATGAATTTTGTCACCGACCCGAGCGAGAATGTCTTCCCCATGGTGCCTGCGGGTGCTGGTCTGGAGGAGATGATCCTGATATGAGACACATAATTTCTATTTTGATGGAAAACGAGGCGGGTGCTCTGTCGCGTGTGGCGGGGCTCTTCTCGGCGCGTGGTTATAACATCGAATCGCTGACGGTCGCGGTGACCGAGGATCCTTCACTGTCGCGCATGACCCTGGTTACTCGCGGCTCTGAGGAGATCATCGAACAGATCACCAAACAGCTCAACAAGCTGATCGATGTGGTTAAACTGCTTGATCTGACCGAGGGCAGTCATATTGAGCGCGAGATGATGATGGTCAAGGTGAAGGCCTCAACCATGGGGCAGCGTGATGAGGTGAAACGCCTCTCCGATATCTTCCGCGGCAACATCATTGATGTCACCGACAAGAGCTTTACCATTGAGCTGACCGGCCATGCCGACAAGCTTGAGGCGTTTCTGGGTGCGCTGAAAAAAGATGACATCCTCGAGACGGTCCGTTCCGGTGTGACCGGTATCGGGCGCGGTGACAAGGCACTCCAGATTTAGAACAACTTATTCTTAATTAACTTTGAACGTTTGAAGGACAACAACCATGGCACTTAACAGATACTACGACAAAGACTGCGACCTCTCGATCATCCAGGGGATGAAGGTCACCATCCTTGGCTACGGCTCACAGGGCCACGCACACGCCAACAACCTGAAGGATTCCGGCGTTGAGGTCACCATCGGTCTGCGTGCCGGTTCAACCTCTGCGAAGAAGGCAGAAGGCGCAGGTCTGACCGTCAAGGAGACCTCTGAGGCGGTTAAGGGTGCCGATCTGGTTATGGTCCTGACCCCCGATGAGTTCCAGTCGCAGCTCTACAAGAGCGACATCGAGCCCAACATCAAGCAGGGTGCAGTACTCGCCTTTGCTCACGGTTTTGCCATCCACTACAACCAGGTCACACCACGTGCTGATCTTGATGTCATCATGGTTGCTCCGAAGGCGCCAGGTCACACCGTACGCTCTGAGTTTGTAAAGGGCGGCGGTATTCCCGATCTGATCGCAGTCCATCAGGACGCTTCAGGTAAGGCTAAGAATATTGCGCTCTCCTATGCCAGTGGTGTGGGTGGCGGACGTACCGGTATTCTCGAGACCTCATTCAAGGATGAGACCGAGACCGATCTGTTTGGTGAGCAGGCGGTTCTATGTGGTGGTGCCGTTGAACTGGTCAAGGCCGGTTTTGAGACCCTGGTTGAGGGCGGTTACGAGCCTGAGATGGCCTACTTCGAGTGTCTGCACGAGCTGAAGCTGATCGTTGACCTGATGTACGAAGGTGGCATCGCCAACATGAACTACTCAATCTCCAATAACGCTGAATACGGCGAGTATGTCACCGGCAACAAGGTGATCAACGAAGAGTCGCGCTGGGCAATGAAAGAGGCTCTGGAGAACATCCAGAATGGTGAGTACGCCAAGAAGTTTATCCTTGAGGGACTGACCAACTACCCAGAGATGACCGCATGGCGTCGTAACAATGCGGCACACCCGATCGAAACGGTCGGTGCTGAACTGCGTGCCAAAATGCCCTGGATAACCGCCAATCAGCTGGTCGATAAAGACAAGAACTAAGCGGTAATACCTGGTCGTATTACGGCCGAGTTGATCAAAAGGCCAGTCATCGAAAGATGACTGGCCTTTTTAATGGAAGCAGTAATAGGTCTCACTCTATAAATAGATGAGCATACGCCGTGGTCGATATTAACAGTGATGGTTGAGGAGCTACCATTTGTTGCCGCTTTTCTACCGGTTATCAGAAGCCTGAAAAAATAGAAAAACGAAGCTGCATAAACGTCATGTGCCCTGGCTGATGGCAGCGACGCTTTACGGTCGAGCCTGAGAGCGGTGCCAGTACGTTTGTCGATGTGCTTAATACCGGTACAAATAAACTGCTCACACTGGTTGTGGTGGTGATCTCGATATGGTGCTGCAGTTCCGCAGCCGACAGGTCGGTATCGACTCCGGCGCCAACTCTGTCTCGTTGACCGGTTATGCCATCGATGGCGATGAGGTGGTGGAACAGGATGCAATTGAGACCTTGATTGCATGGCCTAGGGGCAATAGATCGAATAAGAACGTTGACTCATATAATCGTAGAAGAAGATAGTGTGAAGCGGGAATCGGTATCTCCGGTTTCCGTCTATTTACACATTCCAATCTGCTGTTGCGGTAGTTTGTAGTAGTGAGTTGATTTCGAGTTAGTGATCTAGGTACCAATTGCTCTAGAATAGGCCCACTATGACAACAAAACGTTACAGGCCTTGGGATCTATGACAGAGAAGCGCCGCCGCGGAATCTATCTGCTGCCCAATCTATTTACCACCGCCGGTCTGTTTGCCGGTTTCTATGCCATCCTGGTTGCAATGGATGGCCGCTTTGAGGCCGCAGCAGTCGCGATCTTTATCGCCATGATCATGGATGGTCTCGATGGGCGTGTCGCACGCATGACCAATACCCAAAGTGATTTCGGCATGGAGTACGACAGCCTGGCCGATATGGTCTCCTTCGGTCTCGCACCCTCGCTGGTGGTCTATCAGTGGGCGCTTGCTGATCTGGTTCAGAATGGCTGGGGCTGGGGGAAGGTCGCCTGGGCGGCTGCCTTTATCTATACGGCGGGTGGTGCGCTGCGACTGGCTCGTTTTAATACCCAGGCGGAGTCGACAGATAAACGTTACTTTCAGGGTTTGCCGAGTCCTGCTGCCGCTGCACTGATGGCGGGTATGGTCTGGGTCGGTACGGAATTGGGTATCGATGGTGCCGAGTGGTGGCTGCCTGCGCTGCTGCTCACCGTATCGGCGGGTCTGCTGATGGTGAGCAATGTTCGCTACCACAGCTTCAAGGATCTCGATCTGCGCAACCGTGTGCCTTTTGTTGCGATGCTGGTGTTGGTGCTGGCCTTTGTATTGACCTCGATCGATCCACCCAAGGTTCTGTTTGGGGTGTTCCTGCTCTATGCCGTTTCCGGTCCTGTGTTGACCCTGGTGAACCTGCGCAAGATGCGTGCGGCACGCAGAGGTAATGGTTAGGGGTTGGCAAAGCCGTTTTAGATCTCTATATTGGAAACCATGCAACAGACCGTACACAACAACGTATCTGCAATCTGCCGTCCCGGCAGTGGTGTTGTGTCTGTCTATCTCCTGCTATCCCTGTCGCTGCTACTGCCCTAGGGCAGACACTAACTCTTCGATCAGGCCGTTTCGGCCACCCAGACAAATTATTTTCGGCAAACTGAGCCGGAAAATTTCTATATTTTTCTTGCGTCCAGTAAACTGGCGCGAACTTTTGGAGCGGGAAGATGAGCGACAAATTAATCATATTTGATACTACCTTACGCGATGGCGAGCAGAGCCCTGGCGCCTCAATGACCAAAGATGAAAAGGTGCGTATTGCCAAGGCGCTGGAGCGCATGAAGGTCGATGTGATCGAGGCGGGTTTCCCGATCGCAAGCCCCGGTGATTTCGATGCGGTTCAGGCAGTCGCACGAAGCGTCAAGGATAGTACGATCTGTGGCCTGGCGCGTGCGCTTGATCGCGATATCGATCGTGCTGGTGAGGCGTTAAAAGAGGCCAACTCAAGCCGTATCCACACCTTTATTGCCACTTCACCGATCCATATGCAGATGAAATTGCGTATGTCACCCGATGAGGTGGTGGCGCAGGCGGTAAGCGCGGTAAAACGTGCACGTCAGTTTACTGACGATGTTGAGTTCTCTGCCGAAGATGCGGGGCGTTCCGAGATCGATTTCCTCTGCCGTATTTTTGAAGCGGTGATTGAGGCGGGTGCAACCACTCTTAATGTGCCCGATACGGTCGGTTACAACCTTCCTGAGCAGTTCGGCACCACCATCCACCAGCTGCGCGAAAAGATGCCCAACGCGGATAAGGCGATCTTCTCCGTTCACTGCCACAATGACCTTGGGCTTGCGGTGGCCAACTCGCTCTCAGCTGTAGTCAACGGTGCACGTCAGGTGGAGTGCACCATCAACGGTCTCGGAGAGCGTGCCGGTAACGCCTCGCTCGAAGAGGTGGTGATGGCGGTGAAGACCCGTAAGGATCTCTTCAGCTGCACAACTGATATCGATACCAGCCATATCGTGCCGACCTCTCGTCTCGTCTCGGGTATTACCGGTTTTGCGGTGCAGCCCAACAAGGCGATCGTTGGTGCTAACGCCTTCGCGCATGAATCGGGCATCCACCAGGATGGCGTACTCAAGCATCGCGAGACATACGAAATCATGCGAGCCGAGGATGTTGGTTGGAGTGCCAATCGTATGGTGCTCGGTAAACACTCGGGTCGAAACGCCTTCAAAACACGTCTCACCGAACTCGGAATCGATTTCGATTCAGACGAGGCACTCAATGAGGCGTTTTCACGTTTCAAGGAGTTGGCCGATAAAAAGCACGAGATCTATGACGAGGATCTTCAGGCCCTGGTGACCGAGGCGAATCTCGACAGTATCGTTAACGAGCGTTTTAAACTCGCCTCACTCAAGGTCTGCTCTGAAACGGGTGAGACGCCTGAGGCGTGCATTACCCTCTCTGTCGACGGTGAGGAGCACAAGCTCTGCGCGCAGGGTTCCGGTCCGGTCGATGCAACCTTCAAGGCGATTGAAAGCATTGCGCAGAGCGGTACCGAGCTGCAGCTCTACTCGGTCAACAACATCACCAGCGGCACTGACTCGCAGGGTGAGGTCACGGTCCGTCTGGAGAAGGGTGGGCGTATCGTTAATGGTCAGGGGGCCGATACCGATATCGTGATTGCCTCGGCCAAGGCCTATCTCAACGGTTTGAACAAGATCCTGCTGCCTGAGGATCGTGCTCACCCACAGGCGGCGGACGTTTAACCAACGATGGGAAGTCTCTCTCCACGCAGGGACCGCTATCTGGATGCAATGGGCATCCAGCGCTGGCGGTTGCGTGGCAGAGAGGTTGAACAGCCCGATAGCATTGTAGAAGATCCGGCCGCTACTGATTCGGCTCTGCCCACTGAAGTAGCAACTGACTGGCAAGGGCTGCAGCAGCAGGTTGCAGGCTGCAGGGCCTGCGGCGAGCTGGTTTCCAACCGAACTCAAACTGTTTTTGGTGTAGGCAATGCCGATGCCGACTGGATGGTGATCGGTGAGGCACCGGGTGCCGATGAGGATCGTCAGGGGGAGCCCTTTGTCGGTGTTGCCGGGCAGCTTCTAAATGCGATGCTGGCGGCGATCAATCTACCGCGTGAATCGATCTATATTGCCAATACTCTCAAGTGTCGTCCACCGGGTAACCGTAATCCCACCACCGAAGAGGCGCAGCAGTGTCGTCCCTATCTCGATCGTCAGATTGAACTCGTGGCACCCAGACTGATCCTCGCCGTTGGTCGAATCGCCGTACACAATCTGCTTGGAACAGAGGAGTCTATCTCCAAGCTGCGTGGTCGTGTGCATCGATTGGGTGATCAACAAATTCCCGTTATCGTTACCTACCACCCTGCCTATCTGCTACGAAATCCGATCGACAAGCGCAAGGCGTGGGAGGATCTCAAACTCGCGGTGCGTGTTATGCAGGGTGGAGAGTGAGTGCCGTAGTCGATAATCCTGCAATGGGTATGCGCCTAATGCAGCTCGACGATATCGAGGCGGTCTTTGCTATCGAGATACGTGCCCACTCACACCCCTGGACCGAGGGCATACTGCGAGACTGTCTGCGCGTTGGCTACGGCTGCTGGGTCTATGAAGAGGCAGGGGAGATTCTCGGCTTTGCGATCTTCTCCTTTGCAGCCGGTGAAGCGCATCTACTCAATCTCTGTGTGAAACCAGAGCATCAGGGTGAGGGCTTGGGGCGCAAAATCATCAACCATATGCTAACCGTGGTGCGCCGTTTAGATGTCGATACCATTCTGCTTGAGGTGCGCGAGTCGAACGCCGCCGCTATCCACCTATACGACTCACTCGGTTTTAACGAGATCGGCCAGCGTCGCAACTACTATCCTGCTGGGGATGGGAAAGAGGATGCGCTGGTATTGGTCAAGGTTTTATAGCGTCTTCGCCGAACCTCAGCCGTCAGAGACGTGATAAAATGCCACGTTTTTAGCGGAAGATAAGCTGCCATGCCCCCCGAGATTGCTGAACAGGCGAAGAAACGTCGCACCTTCGCCATCATCTCCCACCCCGATGCCGGTAAAACCACGCTCACCGAGAAGCTGCTGCTCTTTGGTGGTGCAATTCAGCTTGCTGGAACCGTTAAGGGGCGCAAGGCGGCACGTCACGCCACCTCCGACTGGATGAAGCTGGAGCAGGAGCGTGGCATCTCGGTCAGTTCATCGGTGATGCAGTTCCCCTATCGCGAACACACCATCAACCTGCTCGATACCCCCGGTCATGAGGACTTCTCCGAGGATACCTACCGTACCCTCACGGCGGTCGATTCGGCGTTGATGGTGATCGATGTCGCCAAGGGTGTTGAGGATCGCACTATCAAGCTGATGGAGGTCTGTCGCCTGCGTACCACGCCTATCATCACCTTTATCAACAAACTCGACCGCGAGGGCAAGGAGCCTATTGAACTGATGGATGAGGTGGAGGATGTGCTCAAGATCCAGTGCGCGCCGCTTACCTGGCCGATTGGCATGGGCAAGAATTTCAAAGGTGTTTACGATCTCTATAACGATCGTATCACCATCATGAGTGCCACCCATGGAGGTAAGAAGCTCGATGGTGAGGTGATTGAGGGACTGGATAATCCGCGCCTCGATGAACTCTTCGGTACCTTGATCGAGGAGTTCCGAGAAGAGGTAGAGCTGGTACGTGGCGCGAGCCACGAGTTCGATCTCGAGGCCTATCTCCGTGGTGACCTGACTCCGGTGTTGTTCGGCTCGGCGATCAATAACTTCGGTGTGCAGGAGATCCTCGACGCACTGGTCGATAATGCACCTGCGCCACTGGCGCGTCCGACAGCTGATCGTGAAGTAGCGCCCGATGAGGAGAAGTTCAGCGGCTTTGTCTTCAAGATCCAGGCGAATATGGATCCGCAGCATCGCGACCGTGTCGCCTTCATGCGTGTCTGCTCCGGTCACTTTATCCCCGGTATGAAGATGAAACAGGTGCGTCTGGGGCGTGATGTGAAAATCCCCAACGCCATCACCTTCCTGGCTCAGGAACGTGGTCACGTCGAAGAGGCGTGGCCTGGAGACATCATTGGCCTGCACAACCACGGTACCATTCAGATTGGCGATACCTTTACCCTGGGCGAGGATCTCAAGTTCACTGGTATCCCTCACTTTGCACCGGAGCTATTCCGTCGTGCGGTGCTCAAGGATCCACTGAAAAACAAACAGCTGATCAAAGGGCTGCAGCAGCTCTCAGAGGAGGGGGCGACTCAGCTCTTCCGCCCGATGCGCAATAACGACCTGATCCTCGGTGCCGTGGGTGTGCTGCAGTTCGATGTGGTGGCGCAGCGGCTCAAGGATGAGTACAAGGTCGAGGCGATTTTTGAAAATATTCAGGTCGCCACCGCACGCTGGGTTGAGTGCGATGACGAGAAGATGCTCGATGAGTTTAAGAAGAAGGCGCAGGACAACCTTGCCATCGACGGTGCGGGTGACCTGACCTATATCGCCCCGACCCGCGTCAATCTGCAGCTCACCGAGGAGCGCTGGCCCGATATCCGCTTCCGTTCGACACGCGAGCATTGACCCGAAAAACGATAAGGCATACTATTGCGCTCTGTTTCTAGACAGAGTCTAAAATTAACCAATTTGGAGGAATTACCATGGGTGTACTGGTAGGCCGCGAGGCTCCCGATTTTACTGCGAATGCTGTACTGGGTAATGGCGAGATCGTTCCCAACTTCAACCTGAAAGAGTCCATCAAGGGCAAGTACGCGGTTGTCTTCTTCTACCCGCTCGACTTCACCTTCGTATGTCCTTCAGAGCTGATCGCTTTCGATCACCGCCTCGAGGAGTTCAAGTCTCGCAACGTTGAAGTAATCGGTGTCTCAATCGATTCACACTTCACCCACAACGCATGGCGCAACACCGCCATCAATGATGGTGGTATCGGTGCGGTTAAGTACCCTCTGGTTGCTGATATCAACCACAGCATCTGCCAGGACTATGACGTTGAGCATCCTGCTGCTGGCGTTGCATTCCGCGCTTCATTCCTGATTGACACCGCTGGTAATGTTCGCCACCAGGTTGTTAACGATCTTCCTCTGGGCCGTAACATCGATGAGATGCTGCGCATGATCGATGCGCTGCAGTTCACCGAAGAGCACGGTGAGGTTTGTCCAGCGGGTTGGAACAAGGGCGACGCCGGTATGAAGGCGACCCCTGATGGCGTTGCTGAGTACCTGGCTGATAACGCCGACAAGCTCTAAGTCTTAACGAGCCTGTAAAAAGGCCGATCCCGGAAACGGGGTCGGCCTTTTTTATTGCGCTGCTGTCAGTTAAATGAGCTGACTAGTTTCGAATGCCGACACCTCGTTTGAGCAGATAGAGCGAGAAGCTGAACAGTGCCACGATAAAGGCGATGATGATGGCAAATGCGGTGACGATGTCGATGTCGCTGATGCCGAGCATGCCGTAGCGGGTGGCATTGATCATGTAGAGGATTGGGTTGAAGAGAGAAAGGTCGCGCCAGATCGGCGGCAGCATCTCGATCGAATAGAAGATACCACCGAGATAGGTGAGTGGCGTTAGTACGAAGGTGGGGATGATAGAGATGTCATCGAAGCTCTTGGCGTAGACGGCGTTGATAAAGCCACCCAGTGAGAAGAGTACGGCCGTTAATACGGCCACTATCAGCGTCACTGCAATATTGTGCATCGGGAAATCGGTGAAGAGTGAGGCGATGATAGCAACGACCAGACCGACCGTCAGACCGCGGGCCACACCGCCGCTGATATAACCGAGCAAAATGACCCAGGCCGGGATCGGTGCGATCAGTACCTCCTCAATGAAACGTTGAAACTTCGATCCATAAAAAGAGGAGACGACGTTGGCGTAGGAGTTACTGATGATGCTCATCAGAATGATGCCAGGTGCGATGTATTCCATATAGGTGGAACCATCGATAGGGCTAATCTGACTGCCGATCAGCGTGCCAAAGATCACAAAGTAGAGCGAGGTGGTGATGATTGGTGGCAGGATGGTCTGTGGCCAGATGCGGAAGAAGCGGCGCATCTCCTTGCGCACCAGTGTCATGAAGGCGACGGTGTAGCTGCGACTGTTCATGGACGATCCTCCCCGGTCTCTACCATGTCGAGAAAGAGCTCCTCAAGGCGGTTGGCCTTGTTACGCATGCTGAGTACTTCGATGCCGTTTTCACCCAGTTCGGCAAAGAGCGGGTTGAGTCCCTGTTCTCGCTGTATCTCGACCTCCATGGTGTGCGGATCAGTCAGTTCGAGTGGATAGCCACAGAGCTGGGGTGGCTGCTCAAGTGGTTCTCTGATATCGAGTACCAGTGTCTCGCGATCGAGTTTGTTGAGCAGCGCCTTCATGCTGCTGTGCTCGACGATGTCGCCCTTATCGATAATGGCGATGTTGCGGCAGAGGCTCTCCGCCTCCTCCAGGTAGTGAGTGGTGAGAATAATGGTGGTGCCACTCTCATTAACCTCACGCAGAAAACTCCACATCGAACGGCGTAGTTCGATATCGACGCCAGCGGTTGGCTCATCGAGAATGAGTAGTTTTGGTTTGTGCACCAGTGCACGAGCAATCATCAGACGACGTTTCATCCCGCCGGAGAGCTGGCGAGGTATATCGCGGCGCTTCTCCCAGAGACCTAGTTTCTTTAATGCGTAGTCGCAACGCTCTCGTGCCTCTGCGGTGGTCAGCCCGTAATAGCCGGCCTGATTGAGTACCACCTCTTCGACTGGTTCAAACATGTTGAAATTGAACTCCTGCGGCACCAGGCCAAGCATGCGCTTCGCATCCATCTCATCCTGTTCGATATCCTTGCCAAACACCTTAACGTTGCCACCGCTCTTGTTGACCAGTGCGGTGATGATGCCAATGGTGGTCGATTTGCCGGCACCATTGGGACCGAGCAGGGCGAAGAAGTCACCTTGCTCGACTGTGAGGTCGATACCGTTGAGGGCGACAAATCCGTTTTTATAGGTCTTTTTGAGACCGCTTATCTCTAATGCCTTGGTCATGTCTGTTCTATTCAGAGGTCAATACGTTCCAGTCCGAGATCGCTCTGACTATCGAGAATAGCGGAGCTGGTGATCACCGCGGTGCTGGCAATTTCAGGTTTTAGGTAAGTTTCGGCGACACGTTTGAGGTCGGCCTCAGTGATGTCGAGTACCCGGCTGCGGAAACGGCGACGATGCTCAGGAGTGCGACCATGCAGTGCGGCATAGAAGGCAACGCGCGCCTCACCCGCCGGAGAGCCGGGTTTGTCGATACCGCCAACCACGCCGAGGATCGCCTCTTCGATGGTGCGCCACTCGTGATTGTTGCTCAGTAACCAGTCGATGGAGGCATCAAAATCGGAGAGTGTTTCACTCAGGCGCGGGTCTCGATAAGAGTAAAAACGCATCGCACCTGAGTCGGCGTCATAGCTGGCGCCACCGCCGTAGGCACCACCCTGTTCGCGGATAGAACGGTGTAGGAAATTGTTGCGCAGGAATGCGGCCAGAACCATCAGTGCGGGTGCGTCGGCGTGGCTGCCAGGTACGGCGGCATAGGCGCGGGCACAGAAGTTGACCTGGGTTGAGGTTGTCCACGCTTCACGCACCGTTCCTGTCGCCTTGGGCAGGATGAGTTGTGAGTCGTTGTCACTCCCGCTCAGCGGCTGCCAGCGGCGACTGATCGACTGCCCAATTTCACTCTTCTGATTAGACTCTCCAATCAGAAGCAGCTGTCGGGGGGCGTTGAGCAGCTGGTTACGCAGCTGCTCCAGGTTGGCAGCAAACTGCGATAACATTTCAGCGTCATCCAGCGAATCGTCGAGTCCCTTGAGGCTCTTGATCGAAGCAAGTCCCTGCCATTGATGGGCGAGGGCCGCCGCGCGGCTCATACCGCTGGCGGCTGCGCTCATGGCCAGTCCGTGGCCGTGGCTGGTTACGGACTGCTCCTGATGCAGGCGCTCCTGGCCGACCAGTTCACGTAGTCGTGGTAGTTCATCGAAACGAGCCGTCTCAAGGGTATCGAGTAGTAGTGCTTCGAGTGCTTCGTGATTGCGATTGAGTGCCTTACCGGAGAGGACAAACAGGCTGCGATTGCTATCGAGATCTTCAACACTGCTACGTACCGAGGTGCGCGAACCGATACCGCCCGTGACTGCGGCCTGCAGTGCCTGGGTGGTCAGGTAGTCGCGTCCGCCGCAGCCCACCTCAGTGATGATGTCGCTGAGCATCGGCAGCAGGCCGGAGAGCTCGGGTTCAAGCACTGGTATTTCGATCACCAAATCTTGGTAGACGATGCCGTTGGTGCTGCGAGAGAACCAGGTAGTTGGTGTAGAGCCGACCTGTTGCTCTTCACCCTCGGGTATCGGCAGCTCATCGGGGATGTCATCGAGACCCACCTTGGGTAACACGTCGGGATCATCCTGCTGGTTTTGTCGGGTCTCGAGGTCGGCAGCCAGTTTGATGGTTTCGGCGATTTGATCGCTGTTCATGCGGGTCTTAATGCCAGCTAGGCGCTCGGCCTCAGCCGCTGCACGCTTGCTGCTCAATTCTGTGTCGGGAGCCATTACCAGGCGTACACGGTGCTGATTGTCGAGTAGGGCGCGCACCTCTGATTTAATAAACTCGGGATCTTTAATCTGCTCACGCAGGCGGGTAAGGATCGGGTCGATATCAATAGCCGCTACCGGATCAGCACCGTGCAGGGTAGGACCGAGTGCCTGCAGGATCAGGTGTAGACCGTAGGGGAAGCCGTCGCCGCTGATCTCGCGCTGTGAGAGTTCAAGCTGGTGCAGTACCGCCTCGACCATCTCTTGCTCAACGCCCTCATCGGCGACCTTTTTAAGCACATCCAGAATCAACGCTTCGACCGCCTCGGCCTGCTCAGGGTTGGAACCCTCGATGCCACAGGCGAAGACCATTTCACGATTAGAGTCCTGCGGACCACAGAGGGGCGAGGGTGCAGAACCGAGCTCGGTGGTCTCGAGTACATGACGTAGTGGTGAAGCGCCGTTGTCGAGCAGCACACCACTGACCAGATGGGCGGTCAGTACCTTATCCATGTCGGTGCTCTTATCGAGCAGCCAACCGAGCACTATGTGGGTCTTGTCGCTGGTCTCATCCTCACCATCGAGTGCGTAGTGCTCCTCTATAGTGATCGGCTGTGTATAGCGCTGCTCATCAGGTACATCAATATCGAGTTCCTTGTGGCTGAACTCTTTCAATGCACGCTCCTCAAACAGCGCCTGGTGTTCGTTGGCAGAAATATCGCCAAAGGTCATGAACAGTGCGTTGGAAGGGTGATAGTGATCGGCATGAAACGCCTTCAGCTCCTCGTAGCTCAGATCGGGGATGTTGGCTGGCTCACCACCGCTGTTGTGGTGGTAGGTGATAGTCGGGAAGAGTTCGCGGGTCAGGGTCTGCCATAGAGTGGAGACGGGTGAACTCATCGCTCCCTTCATCTCGTTGAAAACCACCCCCTTGAACTGCAGCTCACTGTTGCCGTTGTCCGCCTCGGCGAATTCAACCCGGTGGCCCTCCTGAGCGAAGTCGAGTCTATCGAGAGTGGGAAAGAAGACCGCATCGAGATAGACCTTGGAGAGGTTGTCGAAATCCTTACGGTTGCGACTGGCAAAGGGGTAGGCGGTCCAGTCGCTGCTGGTGAAGGCGTTCATGAAGGTGTTGAGTGAACGGCGCGTCATCATGAAAAAGGGATCGCGTACTGGATAGTTGCGACTGCCGCAGAGTGAGGTGTGTTCGAGAATATGGGCCACGCCGGTCGAGTCCTGGGGGACGGTCTTGAACCCGACCAGGAAGGTGTTTTGATCGTCATCGGTGGCGAGATGAATATGCTGGGCGCCGGTCACCTTGTGACGATAGATCTCGACTTCGATATTGAGAGAGGGGATCGAACTGTTCTGCACCCACTCGAAACTGGGGTGCGTTTGCGGATTACTCATCGTTAACGGGTTTCCTTGGCGACCGAAAAAGGGGAATTACACCTTACTATTGGGGTGAGCCCAATAGTATACAAGGTAGAGCCTTGGTCGGCTGGGCAATGGACACTACAATAGCGCGATGGATCTGATCGACAGCCACTGCCATATTGACCTGCCAGAATTTGATGCGGATCGCGCCGCGATTCTGCAGCAGTGCCGTGCCTTTGGCATGACCGATATTATTGTCCCTGGAATCAGTAGGGATAGCTGGGATCACCTGCTTGAGGTGAGTGCCGATGAGCCGATGTTACACCCCGCCCTGGGGCTTCATCCGATGGTCATTGAGAGGCATGAGAATGAGCACCTCGATGACCTGGAGCTTTATATCGAAAAGCATCAGCCGTTGGCGATGGGAGAGATCGGTCTCGACTACTATCACAAGGGATCTGACCGGGATCGGCAGCGTTTTCTATTTGAGGCGCAGCTAGAGGTCGCCCGTAACCACGGTCTACCGGTGATACTGCATGTGCGTAAGGCGCATGATGAGGTGCTCGATATGCTGCAGCGCGCCAAGGTACCTGGCGGCATCGCCCACGCATTCAATGGCAGTCTGCATCAGGCCAAACGCTACCTCTCGATGGGATTCAAACTCGGCTTTGGTGGGGCTCTGACCTATGAGAAAGCGACCAAGCTGCGGCAGCTGGTGCGTGAAGTACCACTGAATGCAATTGTGCTCGAGACCGACGCACCCGATATGGCCCCCTATCCGCATCGCAACGAGCGAAACTCTCCGACCAATCTACCGCTGATTCTCGATGCGATGGCTGAGCTACGCAATATCAATCGTGAGGTGTTGGCGCGTATTAGTGCGCAGAATGCACGTCGTATCTTCGGGCTGGCCGGATGACCAGAGTCCCTCGACAGGGAGGTCGTTGAAGTGGCTCTGCAAAAACGACGCGAGGCGATCTCCTGGGCGCTCTATGACTGGGCCAACTCTGCCTACGCCACTACCATCATGGCAGGTTTCTTCCCGCTCTTTTTTAAACAGTACTGGAGTGCGGGTGCGAGCGTAACCGAGAGTACCTTCCGCCTCGGTATCGCCAACTCGGTGGCGAGTCTGGTAATCGTAATACTGGCACCACTATTAGGCGCGATCGCTGACCGCTGTGGGGCTCGTAAACGCTTTCTGCTTACCTTCGCCACGCTGGGTATTTTGATGACTGCGCTACTGCCGTGGGTAGCGCAGGGCGATTGGTGGCTGGCGGTAGTGCTCTATGTACTGGCAACCATCGGCTTCTCCGGCAGTATCAGTTTCTCCGATTCGCTGTTGGTCTTCGTCGCAGATAAGCCCGAGTATGAGCGTGTCTCGGCGCTCGGCTACGCGCTTGGCTATCTTGGCGGTGGCCTTCTATTTGCGGTTAACGTCTGGATGACGCTAAGCCCACAGACCTTTGGCCTGACCGATGCCGCCGAAGCGGTGAAACTCTCATTCTTCACCGTGGCGATCTGGTGGGCGCTTTTCACACTGCCTCTGGCTCGTTATGTCACAGAAACAGATGGTAGCGGTATTGGGGCGCGAGCGGCAGTTGTGGCGGGTTGGTCTCAGTTGCGGGAGACCTTTCGCGAGATACGTGCGCTGCGCAATATCTTTCTGTTTCTGATCGCCTACTGGTTCTATATCGATGGCGTCGATACCATCGTACGCATGGCGGTCGACTACGGTTTGTCACTCGGCTTCGATTCCAATAGCCTGATCGTCGCACTGCTGATCACTCAGGGTGTCGGATTCCCAGCGGCGCTCGCCTTTGGTTGGCTCGGTAGCCGTATCGGCGCGCGTAGCGGTATCTATATTGCGATCGCTGTCTACATCGTGGTGGTGATCTGGGCGGCACAGATGGAGCATGTTAAAGAGTTCTACTTGTTGGCCGTGGTGATCGGTCTGGTGCAGGGCGGTATTCAATCGCTGAGCCGTTCGCTCTATGCGCATATTATTCCCGCCGACAAGTCGGCCGAATTTTTCGGTTTTTATAACATGCTGGGTAAATTCGCGGCGGTACTTGGCCCGGTGATGGTGGGGTGGGCGAGTGCGGTAAGCGGTAGTCCACGGCTCTCGATGTTGACGCTGTTGATCCTGTTTGTGGTCGGTGCGCTGGTGTTGCGCAAAGTAGATGTTGATGATGGTGCGCAGTATGCTCCACGCAGATAAATAGGAAGAGGGTTTCAGAGAGATGGATTTAGATGTCACAGCGCGGCTGAAGGGGACACGCACACGCTACATTGTGCATGAGTTCTTCACCAACACCTTCCATTACCCGCTGGCCAGTATCATTCTGGAGCTGCTGCTGCATGATGCACTCAGCTACCTCTATGAGATCGATCCCTATGTGATTATTTCAGCGGCTGTTATCCAGGCGATGTTCTACGGCAGCTGGCTACATCGTGGGCTTAATCGGCAATTTGTCGGTAATCTGATCGCCCCCGCAATCTATACCCTGTTCGAAGTGTCGCTGGAGGGGATGGAGTTCTTTGAGTCCCCCCACCATATCGCCTACTGGGGTTTTGCTATTGCTATCGGTATTACTCAACAGGTGCGTGACGGTACGGCAAATGAGGAGCTACACGATGCGATGATCATGCTCGAGAGCGTGGTCAGAACCTGCATCTTTCTGGCGCTCTATATGATTCTTGAAGTGCTCAAGGATGGTTACAGCTCCTATGGGGAGTTTATGGCATCGGCCTCGCACCAGTTCGTGGTGATGGTAATTCCGCTGCTGGGCATGGTGTTTGGTTTTGCCAATATCAATACGGAACGCTACCACAACGTTCTGATGCGCACCGCGCAGCAACTGCGGGAATATTCGGAGTGGTTTCTCGGTACTGATTTACTCTCCAAGGCGGTGAACAATCCGGAGGTGCTGAGCCTCAAGCGTCACGAACGTTCGATGGTGTTTACCGATATTCGTGGTTTTACCCGCTGGAGTGAAACCCGGTCTCCTGAAGAGGTAGTCGCGGTGATGAACGCCTACTATGAAGCAGCAGAACCGGTCTGGGTGAAGTACCAGGCGATCAAGGTCAAGCTGACAGCGGATGAAATCATGTTGGTCTTCTCCTCGCCTGAGGCAGCCGCAGAGGCAGCGATTGCGATGCTGGAGGCGGTTCGACCACTGCTTGAAATACATGGGCTCGGTGTGGGTACCGGTATCCACACCGGTCCAGTTGTTGAGGGTGTGATGGGGGGCAATGCGCGCAAGAGCTACGACCTGCTGGGTGATAGTGTTAATACCGCTAAACGGCTCTGTGATAATGCGGAGCTGAATGAGATCCTCGCCTCAACCGATATGTACTACGTGCTCGGTTCCGACTACCTGTTTGGTAATCAACGTGAGATTGAAGCGAAGGGCAAGGCTGAGCCGGTCAAAGTCCGGCCGTTGTTTAGAGGCCTGATTTCGAATGATGTGGTTTGATGGAATCTTGAGTTGAATGAGTACGGAGGTCTATCAGGAACGCTTTGGCGGCATTGCCCGTCTCTATGGTGAACGCGAGGTGGCGTGGCTGGAAGCGGCGCATATCTGCGTGATCGGTATCGGTGGTGTTGGCTCGTGGGCGGTTGAGGCGTTAGCGCGTAGCGGTATTGGTGAGATTACACTGATTGACCACGATGATATCTCGGCCAGTAATAGCAACCGTCAGTTACACACGCTGGAGAGCACCGTCGGACGCTCCAAGGTGGCGGTGATGGCGGAACGGGTGAAGGCGATCAACCCCGAGTGTCGCTGCCACCCGATTGATGATCTGCTGGTTGAGGCGACTATCGAACGTTACCTCGATCAAAATTACGACTACGTGATCGATGCCATCGATTCGATCAGCCATAAGGCGGCGATGATTAACTACTGTCGGCGCAATAAAATTCCCATTATCACCACCGGTGGCGCCGGTGGATTAAGTGATCCAACCGCCATCGAGATCGCCGATCTGAGTAAAACCTATAATGATCCGCTGGCCGCCAAGGTGCGTTCGACGCTACGCAGTCGTTACGGCTATACCAATAATCCGAAACGCCGTTTCAGCGTTGAGTGTGTCTTCTCAAGTGAGCAGCAGGTCTATCCAAAGCCCGATGGATCGGTCTGTCAGCGCAAACCGGGTGTGAAGGGTGCTACGCTCGACTGTAACTACGGTTATGGCTCAGCCACTTTCGTTACCGCTGGCTTCGGATTTGCCGCCGTTTCCCGTGTGATTCGTAAACTGATCGAGCGGCGTATTCGTGAGCTTAAGTAGTGCAATTATTTATCCTTGCCGTCGTGCAGGTGAATCCCTAGTATGGATGCGTAAATTACTGAAGAATATCGGTTTTTGCTAATAAAGATATCCGTGAATTTATTTCGAGTGTCGATTGAGTTTGCTGCGTGCTCGGGAGATGGTGATGGCAGAACGTTTCTACATGCTTTTTTTGGTGTCGCCGTTCTGGCGGGGCTCTATTTTGAGTGGAATGAGTTGCTCTATCTGCTGGTGGCTATCAATCTCATTGAAGGTATAGCAAACCGAGTCATTATAAGAACAGTTGCGGGTGCTACCCATACCTCCGTGGCCGGTGGCATGGTCTGTCCAGCCGTTCATCGTGAACGAGTGATTGATTTCGAGGCAACCCGTGGTTGGCGGCTGGTGATCGGTCTGGTGTTGCTGGTCTCCATCCTGTTCACTGATCAGCTCTGGTATCTAAGCTGGTTTATTGGCTTTGCCGTATTAGGCGCTGGGCTCAGTGGTGTCTGTCCATTGATGTGGCTGCTCTGTTATGTGGGCTTTAAATGAGCGAGTTGTCTTCAAAACAGGATAAATTGCGCCCTGCCTTAGCCGGTCGTATTACCGGTATCGTCTTCTGGGGTCTGGTAGTGGTTGGCCTTGCGATTACCGGTTATCTACTTCAGGAGAGTGAACAGCGACTGGAAGCGCGTTACCAGAGCCTTGCCGATCGCACCTCCTTCCACTTAATGAATTATTTTGGCTCCCCGGAAGAGATTACCCAGGCAAATCTTAATCTGCTGTTCGAGCGAATGTTTGAGCTTGAAGGCGGTATGGCGTTGCAGGGCGTGAAGATAGATGTCGATGGCCTGGTGCTACAGAGCGGTAACGTTGACGTGACGTTGGCCCAGGTGACGCGTCCCATTATTCTGCACGGTCAGCATGGCCTCTATCACCTCGCATCCGAAGTGACGATCTATCTCACGCCATTCGATCAGGTGATCGCACAGGAACGCAAGCAGCTGCTGCTCTCGATGGGGGTTGCCTTCATGTTATTTGGTTTTGTCTTGCAGTGGGTTCTGCAGCGTGTCTTGACAGCCCCCTTTTTCAAAATGGTGGATACCGCAGACCAAATCTCTTCGGGTGATAACACGGCGCGTTTTGATCAACAGCGTGATGATGAGTTCGGTTTTCTGGCCAAGTTTATTAATCGCTCTCTCGATAATCTTACTCAGCAGAAGGATGAGTTGGCAGATATTGTGGTTCGGATTACTGAATCGGAGGCTGCGCTCTACAAGGAGAAAGAGCGGGTTGAGATTACGCTGCAGTCGATTAGTGAGGCAGTAGTTGCTACTGATGCGATGGGCTTAATCGATTTTTTCAATCCCGTTGCTGAGCGACTGACAGGCTGGCAATGTGACGATGCGATCGGTCGGCATGTTGATGAGGTGATTCGACTGGTTGAAGAGGATAGCGGTGAGGGCATGCTCAATCCTATCAGTCAGGCGATGAGTGAGGTGCAGGTGGTGATGCAGGAGAGTGGAAGCTCTCTGATGCGTCACGATGGCACGTTGCTGCCCGTGTCGGAGTCGGCTGCTCCGATTTGCGATCATGAGAATCAGGTGGTGGGTGCCATCATGGTGCTCAAGGATGTTACACCCACGCGCAGGCTCGCCAAGGAGCTCTCCTATCAGGCCTCTCACGATGCGCTGACCGGCCTCTTTAATCGTAATGAATTTGAAGATCGTCTCCAGTCGGCACTTGAACGTGTGCATGAAGGGGAGGGTGAGCATGCGCTCTGCTACATCGATCTCGATCAGTTCAAAGTGGTCAATGATACCTGTGGTCATATGGCGGGTGATGAACTGTTGCGCCAGCTTTCACATCTGCTGGACAAGCAGATGCGTGAACTCGATGTGTTGGCGCGCCTTGGTGGTGATGAGATCGGTGTGCTGCTGGTCAATAGCGATATTGATGAGGCCAGTGAAGTCTCCGAGCGACTGTTACGGGTGATAAACGATTTTCGCTTTGTCTGGGAGGATCGCTCCTTCGAAGTGGGTGCGAGCATCGGCGTAGTGGCGGTCACTGCAGAGAACATCAATGTCTCTGAACTGATGAGTGCCGCCGATGTTGCCTGTTATGCAGCGAAGGATCTGGGGCGCAATCGTGTCCATCTCTATAAACCCGATGACCATGAGATGGCACAGCGTCACGGTGAGATGCAGTGGGTCTCTAGAATTAAGCGCGCTATGGAGGAGGATCGCTTCTGCCTCTATTACCAGCCGATCGTACCGGTCGATCCGGAGAGCGATGCACAGCCCCACTATGAGGCGCTGATTCGACTCAAAGATGAGCGGGGCGATCTGGTGCCGCCGATGGCCTTTATCCCGGCGGCTGAACGCTACAATCTGATGCCGATGATTGATCGGTGGGTGATCCGCACCGCACTCGACTACAAGCTTGAGAGCAGTCTGAAATGTGGTGACTATATCTGTGCTATCAATCTATCCGGTGCGTCGCTTAGCGATGATGCGATGCTCGACTACACCATTGATGCCATTAATAACTCTAAGGTGCCACACGAGGACCTGATCTTTGAGATCACAGAGACGGCGGCGATCTCAAATCTTGAACAGGCCGAGCGATTTATCAACGCACTTCATGAGTTGGGCTGCCGCTTTGCACTTGATGACTTTGGCAGTGGTCTGAGCTCGTTTGCCTACCTGAAAAATCTCAAGGTCGATTTTCTCAAGATTGATGGCTCCTTTGTCCGTGACATGGCAACCGATCCTGTCGATCGTGCGATGGTGGAGGCGATACACCGTGTTGGCCAGTCGATGGGAATCAAGACCATCGCGGAATTTGTAGAGGATGAGGCTATTCTGCAGGCGCTACGTGAACTGGGTGTCGATTATGCACAGGGTTACCACCTGGCGATGCCACGTTCGATGGATGAGTGCGGAGAGTTCTTTGGTGGTTGCTGCCCGATCAAGGGTGAGAAGAGTGGTTGTGGGTCTTGATTGGTTTGCTGGTAACTATTTGTAATATAAATGTAAAAACGTTTGTTTCGGGCTTTGCGTTCAGATCTGCATAGATAAGATATGTGAACCAGTTCGCCACGGCGTAGGACACGAAAAACTATACTGTTTAGCAGAGAGCGACCGTTTGTGTGTCGCAGAAAATTTAGCTTTCCATGCGGTGTTGGAAAGGGTGGTGGAATCCATGAGTGCATCAAATCAGAGAATTGAAATTAATCAGCTCCGTCATCTAGAGTTGCTTAGGGAGCTGAATGCCGATCGATTACAGGAGCTTGCCGATAAGTCACGCGTAATTGAATTGCTTGCAGATCGTGAGGTGTTTAAACAGGGTGATGTCGATAATCGTACCCTCTATCTGCTCAGTGGTGAGCTCAAGCTGAGTAACAGCAGTGGCGCGACGATGGTGCTTAAGTCGAATCACCAGGCAGCGCACAGTCCCATTGATACCGAGAGTCCTCGGATAATTACCGCGCATACCCGTACAGATGTTCAGCTGCTCAGCATCGATAGTGATCTGCTTGATATGGCGCTTAACTGGGGTGATGACGAGGGTAGCTATGAGGTTGAGGAGATCGACTTCTCCGATGATGCCGACTGGATTTCGCAGTTGCTCTATACCCAGGGACTCCTCAATCTCCCGCCGCAGAGCATTCAGGCACTGGTAACCCGTCTGCAAGAGGTGCCGCTGGCAAGCGGTGATGTAGTGCTCAAGGAGGGTGAAGAGGATGACTTCTACTACATCATCAAGCAGGGGCGCTGTCAGGTCAGTCGCGTTATGCCGGGTGATAGTGAGGCGACCACGCTATGCGAACTGAAAGCGGGTGAGGGTTTTGGGGAGGAGGCACTGATCACTCAGGGTCGTCGTAACGCTACTGTCACCATGATTGAGGATGGTGTGCTGTTAAAGCTCGACAAGAGTGATTTCAACAGCCTGATCGCCAGCTTCCTGGTAGCACAGGTCAACGGTAAAGAGGCACACGAGCTTCTCTCTACCGGTACGGTACTGCTCGATGTGCGTACACCCGAGGAGTATCACCAGAACGGTGTAGGGCGCAGTATGCCGATCGCACTGCTACGTCGTGAGATGAGCCATTTCGATCCGGACCGAAAATATATCGTCGTCTGTGATGATGGCAAACGCTCTGCTGCTGCTGCCTTCCTGATGCGCCGCATGGGAATGAATGTGCACGCCCTGCAGGGCGGGCTCGTCATGCATCGTCAGGCAATTGAGGAGTCGTTGGAGAAACAGGGTGGCAAGAAGGCCGCGCCAACGGCAGCGACCGAGGGCGTTGCCTCACCGGTCAAGACCACCGCTGCGGTACGTGGTGAAGATGAACTGACACTACTGAAGAAGCAGAACCTGCGACTGCAGAATGAGGTTAAGAAAGCAGAGCAGCAGGCCTCAACCGTCAAGAGCCAGCTCGAATCGGCACTCACTCAACAGCTGCGTCAGACCGATGAGAGCAAGCAGGCTCACCGTCGTGTAGCGACAGAATTGGCAGCACTGCGCCAGCAGATGGAGACGATGCAACAGAGTACTGGTGAGGAGGGTGAGACATTCAATCAGCAGCTAGGTGAAATCAAGGGTGAGTTAGAGCAGGCACTGCAGCGAGCCGTTGCGGCAGAAACGACTCAGGGCACTCTTGAGCAGCAAATTTCTCGCCTGCATGACGATATGACTTTGCAACGCAGCGATGCTGAGCAGCGTGCAAACGAACAGAACGAAAATCTTGAAAGAGCGAATGCCCTGCTCGAGTCGCTTAGGCGTGAGCATACCGAAGCGCTCGAGGCACAGCAGTGTGAGATTGAACAGGCGCAGCAGCGTAGTGGGCAGGCTGAATCGGAGCTCAACGCACACAGTGCCACGATCGAGTCTCTCAAGAGCTCCTACGCTGAGAGTGAGCAGAAGCTACAGAATGAGCTACAACAGGCGCGTGAACGTGTGGCAGATGCTGAAAGTGCACTGGCCGATAGAGAAGCATCGCTTGATGCGGTTAAGGGTGAGCAGAGTCAGTCGCTGTCACAGCTCGAAGAGGGTGTTGAGGCTGCGAAGACGCGAGCAGTCGAGGCTGAACGTGCTGCTGAACAGCTCAAAACGAGCCACTCTGATGAACTCGTCAAATTACAGCAAGAGCTTGAGCAGCATCAGCTGCAGTTGAGTGAGAGTGAAGCAGCACTTGCAGTGCAACGTACAGAGATGGAGCAACTGCAGAGCGAACAGCAGAGTGTTATCACCGGTCTCGAGTCTGAACTTGGTGAGATGCGTGAGCGTGCCAATGGTGCGGAGAGCAGGCAACAGCAACTTGAGCAAGATCGAGCCAGCCTCGAGGCAACCATCGCCAGGCAGAAAGATGAGGTTGAACTGAGTCGGCAGCAGTTTGAAGCAGAGCTGGCCGCCGTACAGGAAGAGGTGGTCTCACTCAGAACGCGTATTGCCGAGCTAGGCAATGAGAATGAACGCGTTCGTGTTGAGTTTGAGGCAGAGATTGGCCAGCTAACGGTAGCCCTTGATCACGCACGCCGTGAGAGTGAGCGGCATGCCATCACACTCAGTGAGGCTGAGCAACGTGAGGCTGAGTTGAAACGTGAGCTGGATGAGCAGCAGCGAGCACTCGATGAGATACGCGAGCAGCACAAACATGAAATTGAAACCGCGCTGCTAAAAATCAAGCAGCTTCATGGCGAGAAGGCACAGCTCAGTAACGAACTCACCTCTGTTCAGAGTGAATCGGAGCAGATGCGTAGTCAACTGACTGATGAGAGCGAAGGCAACGCAAGCCAGATGGCAGAGCTGCGTGTGTTGTTCGAACAGTACAAACGTGAGAATGCCAAACTCAAGGCAGAGATTGTGGCGAAGAGTATTGCAGAACAGTCCGCGCCTGCAGACGTCGATGCGCGTTCAGCAGCAAATGCCAGAAGGCGTCGGCATGCAACGCGCACCGCCTCTTCCGCATGGATGCAGCTCTCCAGTGAAAATAATGAGGGCGAGAAGAAGAGCGAGGTCGACTGGAATGAGATGCCAACCTTCGAGATGGGGGCAGAGTACGGCGAAGAGGATGTGCCACCACCGATCGATCCCGGCTGGACACGGATCAAGACCAAGTAGCACTCAGTCAGTTAACAATAAAGAGGCGGGCATTAGCCTGCCTCTTTATTGTTAACTACCACATCAGGTCATCAGGGATTTCAAACTCGGCATAGGGATCATCCTCGTCAGTCTCTTGTGGCTGAGATTCATTGATCTGGATGATATAGCTCTTGTCGCGTAGTGAGATCTTCTCTGCCACGGGTGTTGGCACCAGTTCAAAACGTTCATCGAGCTTAATGATCGCGAGACGCCCCTTACCAAGTTGTCGCTGCTGTGACTCATTCACGTAGAGCTGCTTGATCTTGCTCTCATCGGTAAAGCTATAGGCAATCTCACCCTCGCCTAGCTCAAGTCGGTTGCTCTCAATTAGCTGGCGAATCTGAGCGGTAACAGCCTTCTGTTCCGCCTCGGCCTTGCGTTGAAGGTTGAGCTGACGATCACGCTCCGCTTTTTCACGCTGTGCACGCTCAGCGGCGATCTTGGTATCGTTAACATCCTCAACCTTCTGCTTCTGTTTCAGCTTGGTTTTCTTCTGCTTTGACTTGGTCGCCTGATGTGCCTTTTTCTTGCTGACCGCACCCGCCTTGAGTAGCTGGTCCTGAAGTGAATTGCCCATTGGTATGCCTTGTTTCTACGTGTTGAAAGTGATGTGGAGAGTTTAACATAGGGGCTTGGCAGGGGGCTGGAGGGGTGTGCCTGATTGGGTTGTTGAATGAAGACACCTCAAGAGGAGGCGTGTTGTTTCGCGCCCTTCTTGTTTGGCCTGCTGGGTGTTTGATCTTTATTCCCGGATGTAATTACTTGCTCCGACGCTGACCGCCATGGATAGCGAAGCGAAGGCGGTTAGTCCGCGATAGTCGACGCCGTCTGCCTATTCGTAGTTGAGAGCGAGAGCGAACGACGAAGA
>NZ_MPRL01000091.1:0-8482 GCF_002020875.1 Solemya pervernicosa gill symbiont
TTCTTCGTCGTTCGCTCGCGCTCTCAACTACGAATAGGCAGACGGCGTCGACTATCGCGGACTAACCGCCTTCGCTTCGCTATCCATAGCGGTCAGCGGGGGATTCGCACGATTATACCCCCCTCTACATCACCGAGCATCGGAGCGATTTCAGGGTTGAGTGAGCAGCTGTCTGAGCGCAGCGAGTTTCTGCTCACGCCTGAAATCGTGAGAAGCGGAGAGCACCCGAAGGGTGATGTGGCGGGGTGATGGTTTTGGGTACTTTTGCCGAATCAAAAGCACCACGCCGCGCGGGTGCGCGAACCCGCTTTCAAAAAGAGCGTCGCGTTAGCGACACAACTCAGACAACCCCCATCAAACCCAACCTATCCAAAACCATCTCCGGCGTAATCCCCACCATACAACTATGATGGTCACACTCATGCTTGCAGTAGCAGTACATGCACTCCAGATCGAGCTCGATCGCCTCGACCTGTTCACCGACAGGAACCACCCGCACCGGATTAGTGGGACCGCAAACAATTAACATCGGACGATTAGCAGCCGCAGCAACATGAGCCGTGCCGGTGTCGTTGGCGACGACAAAACGCGCCCCCTCGGTGAGCGGCACGATATCGATGATCTCGGTCTTGCCGCAGAGGTTGATGGTGGTCTCGGGGGCAAGTGCTGCAAGTTTTTCGCACTCACCCATCTCGTCGGGTCCGCCGATGATGAGTGATTTTGAGATGCCCTTTTCAGCCAGCAGCTTACTCAGTTCGGCGTAGCGCTCGGCGCCCCAGCGTTTGAGATAACCCGCCGCCTGGCAGCCCGGCATGAACAGCGCGTAGCCGCCCGGTTCGAGGTTGTGCTCCTGTTGGATGCGTTCGACGTTGACCCGGTTCTGTTCCGATACATGCAGCACCGGATGGGTGGTCTCGGTCGGGATGCCACCGCTGTTGAGTGCACTGCGCATCTGGCGGATCACGTGCACCGGCTTCTCCAGCTCTTCGGGCTGGATGTTGTAGGGGAACTGGCGATTGTTGCCGATACGCCAGGGAATCTGACGACCGCTGAGCCAGAGCATGCTGAGCATGATGCGGGTGTGATCGGAGGCCTGCAGGTCTACGACCAGATCATATTTTCCAGCACGCACCTCACGCAGCCACTGCAGCTTGCCGCGCAGGCCGCGCTGCTTGCCGCGCAGATCAACGGTGAAGACGCGACCAAAGCGCTCGTCGCCCTCGAAGAGCCGCTGCCACGGCGGCAGGGTGTTGAGATCGATCTGCGCCTCGGGGAAGGCGCGGCGCAGATCCTCGATCACGGTGGTGGCGATCACCACATCGCCCATCGCGCTCCACTTGATAACGAGGATGCGGCGTATCTTTTTTGTGGTCAGATCGATAGCCATGGTACTAGCGGCAGCCGCCGCGCCCCTTTCTGATCATGGTGTAGGCGATGGCGTAGCGCTTGTCGCTGCCGAAGTAGTTCATCACGTGGCGCACTCGCGGCTCATTGACGCTCAGCGCGACACCCAGCTCACTGCCGAGGAAGTCGCGCATCTTCTTCGGCACTCCCTTGCCGCGATCTCTCCAGACCAGCAGACAGTCACCCGGCGACCGGTAGGCGGGCTGGTAATAGGGAGTATCGAGCGAGATCACCCGCGCCTGGGGGAACTGTCCGAGCAGGTGGGCGGCGAGGAAATTGCTGCTGGCAACCACCGTCCCCTTCTCGAAGCCCGACTTCAGCACCTGCTTGCTCAACGCAACCATCGGGATCTGGATACGCTCGTAGCGCTGGTAGTCGGGGAAGAGGTGCATCTGCGCGATCCGCACCCCGGCGACGAGGAGCGTCAGCGCCATCAGAATAAAGACATAGAGTTTCACTGCGCGACGACCGGCACCGACCGCCTCGACCCTCAGGAAGAACCAGAGTGGGAAGAGCAGCAGCACCGGGTGCATCCAGCGCGCCTTGAAATAGGTCGCACCACCGAGGATATGCAGCAGCAGAAAACCGTAGGCGATCAGCAGGAACCAGCCGAGCAGCCGCTGCTCGGGATTGGTCGAGCTCCCTTGCGGCCAGAGCGCACGCGGGAAGAGCAGCGGCACGATCAGCACAAAGGGAACGAGGTAGTAGAGGCTCGCCTTGCCGAGGTTATAGAGCCCGCTGCCGATCCCCTCGAACCAACCCAGTTCACTCTGCGCCTGCACCGTGCTGGCGTAGTAGCGCTGCAGCTGGTCGAGGTTCTCGTAGAGCCAGCTGAAGTGGGGTAGCGTGAGCACCACCATGATCGCGATCGAAGCGAAGATGCGCCGGTCGAGCAGCCGCTGCCGATACTCCGCCACCAGCAACGCAGCGCCGATCAACGGCAGGGCGAAGAGCGGGAAGCTGTACTTCGACAGCGCACCAACCGCCAGCCACATGCCGAAGAGGATGTAGTGACGCGCCGAGTCCTCATCGCGCAGCCGCAGCAGCGCGTGGTAACTGGCGGCGCAGGCGAGCGCCAGCAGCATGGTGTGGGTAAAGCCCTCGTGGGCGCGCCAGGCGAAGGGGGAGATCAGCAGTAGCGAGAGCGGCGCCAGCAACGCCAGACGGTCATCATTGAAGAGGCGGCGTGAGGCGGCGAAGAGGTAGCCGAAGGTGGCGAAGAGCAGCGTGTACTTGAGCATCGTCAGCGCCAGCAGACCGGGGCCGAAGAACATCGAGAAGATCCAGGCGAGCCAGGTATAGAGCGGTGGCTGGCCGATACCGTAACCCCACGCCAGCGACTGGATGAAGAGTGCCTGCTCGGCGTCGTCGATCAGCATGGTCGAGGAGAGGCTCATGCGCAGCACGATGTGCAGCAGCAGGTAGAGCCCCACCACGCGGGTGAAGAGGCCCCAACTATCCCAGCGTGGCGACGGCTCAGTAGACACCGGACTCTCCCTCGGGACGGGTCTTGAAGCGGCGGTGAGCCCAGAGGTACTGCTCCGGCATAGTTTTGATCTGCGCCTCGATCAGGCGATTGATACGCAGCGCATCGGCCGCGCCATCCTCGCCGGGGAAGCCCTCCAGTGGTGGCAGAATGGTGAGACGGTAACGTCCATCATCGAGTCGACGCTGGAAGAAGGGGACCACCTGCGCACCACTCATCTTTGCCAGACGTGAGGTGGCGGTGATCGTGGCAGCGGTCGGGAAATCGAAGAAGGGGATAAAGACACTGTGTTCGCGGCCGTAGTTCTGGTCGGGGGCGTACCAGACCGGCTTGCCCTGTTTGAGGCTGCGCAGCATGCCACGAATATC
Source organism: Solemya pervernicosa gill symbiont (assembly GCF_002020875.1). Classification (NCBI taxonomy): domain Bacteria; kingdom Pseudomonadati; phylum Pseudomonadota; class Gammaproteobacteria; species Solemya pervernicosa gill symbiont. Next base: position 3,259 of record NZ_MPRL01000091.1, read on the forward strand.
TTCGCGCTTGATCGCCTTGTCGAAACTACGCTCGCGGGCGCGGCGCATCACCTCTTCGAAGAGCGGGTTTTTATGTTCGCGATACATCACATGGAAATGGGCGTGCGGCACCAGCAGACGTCCACCGATCTCCAGGGTGGTGAAGTGGGCGCTGAGCAGGATGACTCCCTGCCCCGCCTCGACCGCATCCTGCAGATGCTCCACTCCCTCGACACTCGCCATGCCACGCAGCGCCTCATCGGAGAGCCACCAGCTCATCGCCGTCTCGATCATGGTCATGCCGAGTGACTCGAAGTTTTTCCTCACCAACCGGGTTCGGTCTGCACCGCGCATATCGGGGAAACAGAGCCGCAGATTGGTCTCAACGATGTGACGACGCACCAGCATCACCAGACGCATAAAGTGGCCCAGCCCACGACCGAGCCTGAGGCGAATTGGGTGAGGGGCACGCGCCGCACACCAGAGCAGCGCCAGCGTCAGCCAGGTGAGCCAGTAGCGCGGTGCCAGAAAGCTTTTTGCCGGAAAGGGGGGCTGTCCGCTCATGTTTTAATCAGGTGATTCATGGTGGCGCCATTCTACTTTGTCGCAGGCGGCGGTGACAGACCGAGCGTAACGGAGCTGTGATATGATTCGCCCCAATAAATAGAAGCGGTAAATCAACACGTTCCTGCCTATGCGCGTCCAAATTCCAAGATTTGAAAATGCCCGAGTACTGGTCATCGGTGACCTGATGCTCGATCGTTACTGGCACGGCGGCACCTCACGGATTTCACCTGAGGCACCGGTCCCCGTGGTCCACGTTAAGGAGGAGGAGCAGCGCCCCGGCGGTGCCGGTAACGTAGCCCTTAACATCGCCGCGCTCGGCGCGCAGGTCACCCTGCTCGGCCTGACCGGCGAGGATGAGCAGGCCGACGCGCTGCAGGTACAGCTCGAGGCGGCGGGGGTCGAGTGTCAGTTCGAGCGTATCGCCGGCCACGCCACCATCACCAAGCTGCGTGTACTGAGCCGTCATCAGCAGCTGATCCGCCTCGACTTCGAGGATGATTTCAAAGGGTTGAATGGCGACCGCCTGCTGGAGCGTTTCAGCAACGCATTGGAGAGCTGTGACGTGGTGCTGCTCTCCGACTACGGCAAGGGCACGCTCGATAACTCACTGACGCTGATTGAGACCGCACGTGCCGCCGGCAAGCCGGTACTGGTCGACCCCAAGGGCAGCGACTTCACCATCTATCGCGGCGCAACACTGATCACCCCCAACTTCAGCGAGTTTGAGGAGGTTGCTGGCAGCAGTCCCGATAATGAGAGTGTGGTTACCAACGGCGAGGCGCTACGCAAACGGATCGATCTCGAGGCGCTGCTGGTCACCCGTGGCGAACACGGTATGAGCCTGCTACGTGCCGATGAAGCGCCACTCCATCTGCCCACCGTGGCACGCGAGGTCTTTGATGTGACCGGCGCGGGCGACACCGTCATCTCACTGCTCGCCGCCTCGCTCGCCGCTGGCCACCCGATGCCCGATGCCACCTCACTGGCCAATACCGGCGCAGGTCTGGTAGTTGGCAAACTCGGCGCGGCCACCATCACCGTTCCCGAGCTACGCCGTGCACTGCACATGCTGCACGCCTCTGGCCACGGTGTGGTCACCGAGGCACAGCTACTCGAGCTGGTCGAGGATGCGCGCGCCCATAATGAAACGGTGGTGATGACCAACGGCTGTTTCGACATCCTTCACCCCGGCCATGTCGACTATCTGGAGCAGGCGCGCAATCTCGGCGACCACCTGATCGTGGCGGTCAACGATGATGCCTCGGTGAGCCGCCTCAAGGGCGAGAACCGCCCGATCAACAATCTCGATCACCGCATGGCGGTGCTGGCCGCGCTGGAGAGCGTCGACTGGGTCGTACCCTTTGGCGAGGAGACCCCGGAGCGGCTGATTTGCAACGTGCTGCCCGACCTGCTGGTCAAGGGCGGTGACTACACGGCCGATGAGGTCGCCGGTGGAACCTGTGTACGCAACAACGGCGGCGAGGTCACCATCCTCACCTTCAAGGATGGCCACTCCACCACCACCATCATCGATACCATTCGCTCAGGCGAATAGTTCAGGAGAGATAGCAAAGTGATTATCGTAACCGGCGGTGCCGGCTTTATCGGCAGCAATATCGTCAAGGCGCTCAACGCGCGGGGTCGCACCGACATCCTGGTGATCGACAACCTGAAAAACGGCGTCAAGTTCAAGAACCTGGTCGACTGCGAGATCGAGGACTACATGGCCAAGGAGGATTTCCTGGTCAACATCCTCGACAAGGTCGACTTCGGCGCACCGATCGATGCGATCTTCCACGAGGGCGCCTGCTCCTCCACCACCGAGTGGGATGGGTGCTACATCATGGATAACAACTACGAGTACTCCAAGGCACTGCTGCACTTCTGCCTCGACCACGGCGCGCAGTTCATCTACGCCTCCTCCGCCTCGGTCTACGGCGACGGCAGCGTCTTCAGCGAGCAGCGCGAGCACGAGGCACCGCTCAACGTCTACGGCTACTCCAAGTTCCTCTTCGACCAGTATGTGCGCCGCGTGCTGCCGGAGGCGACCTGCCAGATCGCCGGCTTCCGCTACTTCAACGTCTACGGCCCGCGCGAACAGCACAAGGGCACCATGTCATCGGTCGCCTTCCACCTGCGCAACCAGCTTGGCGAGGGTGATCAGGTCAAACTCTTCGAGGGTTGTGACGGCTACGGCAACGGCGAACAGCGTCGCGACTTTATCTATGTCGGTGATGCGGTCGATGTGAACCTCTGGTTCCTCGACAACCCCGACAAGTCGGGCATCTTCAATGTCGGCACCGGGCGCTCACAGTCGTTCAACGATGTCGCCAACGCGGTGATCGACTACCACCAGCGCGGCACGCTCGAATACATCCCCTTCCCCGAGCATCTCAAGGGGCGTTACCAGAGCTTCACCGAGGCGGATATTTCAGTACTGCGTGAGATCGGTTACGACAAACCCTTCAAGACCGTTGCCGAGGGTGTGCACGCCTACATGGAGTGGCTCGACCGCTAAGGCTCAGCGCTTCGATCCGACCCCATGCATCGTAACCTTTATAGCGCCCTGCTCTACCTGCTGACGCCGCTGGTGCTGCTCAAGCTGCTGTGGCGCAGCCTCAAGGCACCCGACTACCGGCTGCGCTGGGGTGAGCGTTTCGGCCACTTCCCTCCTCCACAGCAGCGCGGCGGCATCTGGATCCACGCCGTCTCGGTGGGTGAGATGCAGGCGGCAGCGCCAATGATTCGCACCCTGCTCGAGCGTCACCCCGAGCTGCCGATGATCGTCACCACCACCACGCCCACCGGTTCACGCCGGGTGCGTGAGATGTTTGGCACCGATGTGTTCCACGTCTACGCTCCCTACGACCTACCGGCAGCGGTCAAACGTTTTCTGCTCACCACCCGCCCACGGTTGGCGGTGATTATGGAGACCGAGATCTGGCCCAACCTGTTCCACTACTGCGAGCGTTACAACATCCCCACCATCATCGCCAATGCACGCCTCTCGGAGCGCTCTGCCAAGGGCTACAGCACCTTTGAGAAGCTCACCAAGGAGACGCTGGGCAAGGTCACCCTGCTCGCCGCGCAGGGCAAACGCGACGCCTCACGCTTCGCCACCCTCGGTATGCCGATTCGCAGCACCCAGGTAACCGGCAGCATCAAGTTCGACATCAAACTCCCCGCCAGCCTGCAGGAGCAGGCCGAGGTGATGCGTCGCAACCTCGGCACCGACCGTCCTGTCTGGATCGCCGCCAGCACGCATGAGCGCGAAGATGAGATGGTGCTCGACGCCTTTGCCAAGATGCGCAAGGTGCAACCCAATCTATTATTGGTACTGGTGCCACGTCACCCGGAGCGTTTTTCACGCGCGGCCGAGCTGGCCAGCCAGACCGGCTACCGTGTCTGCCTGCGTAGCGAACACCGCGCCTGTCCGCACGAGACCGATGTCTTTATCGGCGATACGATGGGCGAGCTGCCACTCTTCTACGCCGCCTCAGACGTCGCCTTTGTCGGCGGCAGCCTGATACCCCACGGCGGCCACAACCCACTCGAAGCGGCCGCACTCGGCGTACCCGTGGTCACCGGGCCACACGTCTTTAACTTTGAAGAGATCAGCCAGCTGCTGCTAACCCGCGGTGCCAGCCGTCAGGTAAAGAATGGTGATGAGCTGGTCGCGGTAGTACTCGACTGGCTGGAGGATGCCAATCAACGTGAAGCGGTTGGCGCCATCGGCAAGACGGTAATCGATGAGAATCGTGGTGCGTTGCAGAAATTGATACAGCTCATCGAAGAGCAGCTGGAGCGGCGGCAGACGCAACGGTAGTTGGGGTTGTGTCGCTGTCGCGACGTCATTCTAATGCGGGTTCGCGCACCCGCGCGGCGTGGTACTTTTGATTCGGCAAAAGTACCCAAAACCATCACCCCGCCACATCACCCTGCGGGTGCCCTCCGCTTCTCATAATTTCAGGCGCGAGCAGAACTCACTCGCTCCGCTCGCTCAGACAGGCTGCTCGCATACCCCTGAAATTACTCCGATGCTCGGTGATGTAGAAGGGGAAAAGTCAAAACCAGTCTCGACATCCACTCATGAGCCACTTGCATGGAATGGGTATACTGACCACAGATGTCAAATACTCATGAACAAGGAGATCACATGGGGCTAATGAAGCATTATTGGATGGAGCTACAAGAGCAAGAATGGCAAGAGCAGAAAGAGGCATGGATAAGAGAGGAACTTGATGATCCTGACGCCGATGAAAGCACTGATGGCTGGGAACGACTTGAGTCAGCTTTCGATGATATGCATGCAATTTTCGGCTCGTATGAGGACGACTACTTTGTAGCTGGAAAAAGTCGCATAGACATTTTCAATGAAACTATGGAAGCTTCAAAGGAGATCGCAAATGTCCCGGTAAGCGATTCATCACGTGCAAATCTATCAGTAATGCTACACACACATATTGTTACAGCAGTTGAGGCTTATCTTTCATCTACATTCATTGAAACAGCCTTATCAGCGGAAACACACATGCGAAAACTGGTCGAGTCCGACCCTGAGTTTGAAAGCCGAAAGTTCTCTCGGGGAGTCGCTATTTTTGCGGAAGCTTGTTTTGGGCGTCCAAGCCCAAGCAAGCGGCAAATACTTAACGCGACCGTTTATGCCTACGGCGCCCCG
>NZ_MPRL01000092.1:0-11010 GCF_002020875.1 Solemya pervernicosa gill symbiont
TTCTTCGTCGTTCGCTCGCGCTCTCAACTACGAATATGCAGACGGCGTCGACTATCGCGGACTAACCGCCTTCGCTTCGCTATCCATGGCGGTCAGCGACAGCCAAAACACTCCGTAATTCACAATTCAAACAAGTGTTTTGATTTTGTTGAAAGAAATAATTTGTAAAGATTATTGGCCGTAGGACGATAACCTACACATATAGTAGGAATAGTCCTATATTAACTACTCACTAATAGGTAGTAAGCACGACGCACACGCTGTGCATAACATCTGTCTGGAGCGACGATAATGAAAAAGAATCTTCCCATCAGCAACGTTGAGCGCGAATACGCCGCTACAGCCAACATTCTTTCAACAACTGATCTGAAGGGTGCGATCAGCTATTTCAATGATGATTTTCTGGCGATCAGTGGCTTTGAGCCCGATGAGCTGACCGGCAAGAATCACAACGTCGTGCGCCACCCCGAGATGCCGTCCGCTGCCTTTGATGATCTCTGGAATACCGTCAAGGGTGGTAACTCATGGATGGGCATCGTCAAAAACCGCTGTAAGAACGGTGACCACTACTGGGTTGATGCCTACGTCACCCCGATCAGAAGTAACGGCAGCACCATCGAATACCAATCGGTGCGCCAGAAACCCGACCGCGAACACGTCGCGCGGGCCGAGAAGGTCTATGCGCAGCTATCAGAAGGCAAGGTTCCCAGTAGTATCAAGCCTTCGAAACTGAGCACCGGCAGCAAGGTCATTGCGGCTATCAGCGTGGCACTCCTGGCAAGTATTCTACTGGTCTCTGTCATCCTTAAGGTCGATATGATTGCGACTATCGCGATGATTGTCGCTACCACGATCTTCAGTTCTATCGCAGCGCTGATCACTCTCAACCCAATCAAGGCCGCCGTTGATAAGGCGCGCTCCGTAACTGACAACCCGATTGCCCGTCACATCTACACCGGACGCAATGACGATGCCGGTGCTCTGCTATTGGCAATGAAAGCACTCGGTTCCGAGACGGGTGGAATCGTCGGGCGTATCTCAGACGATTCGAAGAAACTCTCAACGGGTGCCGAGAGTCTCGCCGCCACGGTAGAGATCACCACCCAGGGCATCCAGCAGCAGTACTCGGAGACCGATCAGGTCGCCACCGCCATCAACGAGATGACCGCCAGTATCCACGAGGTCTCAAGCAACGCACAGCTCACCGCTGATGCCGCCAGAGAGGCGATGTCTGAGTCAAATAACGGTCGTAGTGTCGTGCAGTCGGCATCCAGTTCAATCGGTAATCTGGCACAGGAGATCGAACGTGCCTCCAGCGTCATCGCCAATGTAGAGACCAACAGCAATGAGATCAGCTCCATCGTCGATGTCATTCAGGGCGTCGCTGAACAGACCAACCTACTGGCACTCAACGCCGCAATTGAGGCGGCCCGCGCCGGTGAGCAGGGCCGTGGTTTTGCAGTGGTTGCCGATGAGGTTCGTACTCTCGCCAGCCGTACCAACGGTGCCACCGAAGAGATTCAGTCGATGATTGAGAAGCTGCAGGCAGGCACGAGTGAAGCGGTCAGCGTGATGTCGAAGAGTCGCGAACAGGCGGTACACAGCGTTGAACAGGCCACCACTGCGGCACAGTCACTTGAGACCATCGCGGGCTCTGTCGACAAGATCAACGACATGAGCATGACCATCGCCTCAGCCGTTGAAGAGCAGAGCGCCGTTGCCGAGGAGATCAACCGCAGCATCACCACCATCCGCGATACCGCTGAGAACAACATGCAGGGTTCACGCGATGCCGAAGAGGCAAGCATGACCATGGCGGGGCTTGCCAATGGGCTGCGCGAACTGGCTGACGAATTCTGGACCAAGAAATAGCTGGACCCGCCCCACACCAATCTATCCATCGGGCATAAAAAAGCCGTGATCAGTTGAACGCTGATCACGGCTTTTTTTCGTCTATTGAGAGTCAGCTCTAACATTCAAACCGAAGTGATAGTGTGGGCACCGTAACTGATACGGCCGAGTTCGCCAAAAGGACCCAATGCATCTCCACCCAACCAGCGCTGACCGCCATGGAGAGCGAAGTGAGGGCGGTTAGTCCTCGATAGTCGACGCCGTCTGCCTATTCGTAGTTGAGAGCGCGAGCGAACGACGAAGAAGCTTCCGCAAAAATAGCGACTCCCCGAGTCACGAAGAAGGATCGTGTAAAGCAGTTTTCTATTTAAACGCTGCGACGCGCCTCAAGCACATTGGGTAGCTGACTGAGTCGTCCGACTACACGACTGAGCTGATCGGTATCGGCAATCTCGATGGTCAGCTTCATCAGTGCGCTGTTCTTTTTGGTGTCGGTAAGGGTATTCATCGCCAGAACGTTGGCATGCTCATTGGCGAGAACGGTAGTGATATCTTTGAGCAGTGCGGGCCGGTCGATCGCCTCGATCTGGATGTCGACCGGATAGGTGTTGCGTTCCCATCCAGCCCAGGCGACCTCGATAACTCGCCCCTGATCTTCATCCTTCAGATTGAGCATATTGGTGCAGTCGGTACGATGGATGGTGACGCCGCGCCCGCGAGTGATATATCCGACAATGTCATCGCCCGGCGCCGGTTTACAGCAGCGCGCCATGCTGGTCATTAGATTGCCAACACCACTGATACTAATATCACCCCCCTTATCACCCTCACGACGATGCTTGGTGAGCAACGCCTCCTGCGCCTCCTCATCATTGGGCTCGGGTTCGGTGAGGTGATGGATGGCACTCGATATCTGCGCGGTACTAATAGTGCTGCGACCGATATCGATCAACAGTTCGTCGATACCATTTTTATGAAAGTGTTCTACGAACCGCTCCAGCGGTAGGTCACTGCAACCGAGTCGACGCAGTTCTCGTTCCAGCAACGTACGACCATCATCGAGATTCTGTTGCTGATCCTGCTCGTTAAACCAGTGGCGCACCTTGGCACGGGCACGGGATGATTTCAGATAACCCAGATGTGGACTGAGCCAGTCACGACTCGGTGCGGGATGCTTGCCGGTGAGTATTTCGACCCCCTCACCGCTCTGCAGATTGTAGGTGATCGGTACGATGCGGCCATCGACCTTGGCTCCTCTGCAGCGATGACCAACCATGGTGTGGATGTGATAGGCGAAATCGAGCGGTGTCGCCCCGTGAGGCAGATCGACAATCATGCCATCGGGACTGAGCACATAGATTCGATCCTGAAACGCCTCCGACTTGAAACGGTCGATAAAGTCACCCGCATCAGACTCCTCATCCTTCCACTCCAGCAGCTGGCGCAGCCACGCTACTTTCTGCTCAAAGCTGCGATCGTGTGCGCCGCCCTCCTTGTAACGCCAGTGGGCCGCCACACCCAGCTCGGCATGTTTCTCCATATCGTGGGTTCGGATCTGTACCTCGAGCGTCTTACCCATCGGGCCGACGACTGCGGTATGGATCGACTGGTACTGGTTCTCCTTCGGCGTGGCGATGTAGTCATCGAACTCCTTGGGAATGTGGGACCAGAGGGTATGGACGATACCCAGCACGTGATAACAGTCGGTAACACTCTCAACCAGGATACGTACCGCACGTACATCATAGAGTTCGTGAAAACCGAGCCCCTTGCGACGCATCTTTTTCCAGATACTGAAGATATGTTTGGGGCGCCCCTTTACATCACCCTTGATATCCGCTGTTTGCAACTCACTACGCAGCCGCTCGACCACATCATCGATAAAGCGCTCGCGATCAACGCGCCGTTCATCAAGCGATTGGGCGATCTCTTTATAGGTCTCCGGTTTGAGGTAGCGCAGCGAGAGATCTTCCAGCTCCCACTTCACCTGCCAGATGCCGAGGCGGTTGGCGAGCGGTGCATAGATATCCATCGTCTCGCTGGCAATGCGGCGCTGCTTATCGGCACGCAGATGTTTCAGGGTACGCATGTTATAGAGGCGATCGGCGAGTTTGATCAGCACCACCCGTACATCCTCGGCCATCGCCAGCAGCATCTTGCGCTGACTCTCGGCATGAATGCTCTCGCGGCGTTTGCGCCCCTCTTCTTCCTGCAGTTCCTTATAGGCGCTCATCACCTTCATCTTGGTCACGCCATCGACCAGATGCGCGACACTCGAACCGCACGCCTCTTCAATCTCCTCCAGCGTCAGCTCGGTATCTTCAACGGTATCGTGCAGCAGCGCGACGGCGATCGACTCGTGATCCATCTTCAGCCCGACCAGAATGTCGGCCACACCAATCACGTGGGTCAGATAGGGCTCACCTGAGATACGGGTCTGCCCCGCGTGCGCCTTCTCGGCCATATCGAAGGCAAGTGCGATGAGCGCAGACTCCTCGTCACTGCGCCCCGCTGTCAGACGCTCCAGACAGCGCTCTCGATCTGAGAGCGTTGTACTGCATGTATCGGGGAGTTTCCCTTCGATGTATACCATTGACCCTTTCACCACCTGCACCCAATTAAGCACCGAGCCTAACGCGCCTGCCGCAGCCCTTCAATCAGAAGATAGCACCGATAGCACAATGGGAATGGAGCAATGAAAAACAGGCTGTGGAGAGTGGGATTATTTAGCGACTACGTCGACGCCGTGCCGGCTGGCGAGAGGTCTTCTTCGAGCGACCCGGCTTCGCCTCACGCTTCTGTCCCAGCGCCTTCGATTCGCCCTGTTTCTGCTTCGGCTTCGACTTACGTGCCCCACCCTGCTTGAGCGGTCGACCATCGATATCGAGCCCCGTCTCCTCCGGCTGCCAGGCGGGTACCAGATGACGTTTACCGTTACCGATCAGATCGCCACGACCCATCTGTTTGAGCGCATGTCGCAGCTGCGGCCAGTTGTGTGCATCGTGATAACGCAGAAACGCTTTGTGCAGACGCCTCTGTTTCAATCCGGTTGCGACCGAAACGACGCCACCCTTGCGGTGGACACGCTTGAGCGGGTTTTTTCCTGAGTGGTACATCGCCGAGGCGATCGCCAGCGGCGTCGGCAGGAAATTCTGCACCTGATCGAGGCGGAAACCGTTCTGTTTCAACCACAGTGCCAGCTGCAACATATCCTCATCAGTCGTGCCAGGGTGGGCGGAGATGAAGTAGGGAATTAGATACTGCTCCTTACCCGCCTCCTGAGAGAACTTTTCGAACATCGCCTTGAAGCGCTCGTAGCTGCCGATACCCGGCTTCATCATGTGGCTCAGCGGCCCCTGCTCGGTATGTTCGGGCGCGATCTTCAGATAGCCGCCAACGTGGTGCTGCACCAGCTCGCGCACATACTCCGGGGTCTGCACCGCCAGGTCGTAACGCAGTCCCGAGGCGACGAAGACCTTTTTGATCCCGGGCAGTTTGCGCGCCTTGCGATAGAGCTGAATCAGTGGGCGTTGATCGGTGCCCATGTTTTTGCAGATATCGGGATAGACACAGGAGAGGCGACGGCAGGCAGCCTCAATCTTCTCGTCCTTACAGTGCAGACGCCACATATTGGCGGTCGGTCCACCCAGGTCGGAGATGTGACCTGAAAAGCCGGGCACGGTGTCGCGAATCGTTTCAATCTCGTTGAGGATCGACTGCTCGGAGCGATCCTGAATAATGCGCCCCTCATGCTCGGTGATGGAGCAGAAGGTACAGCCGCCAAAACAGCCACGCATGATATTGATCGAGAAACGGATCATCTCGTAGGCGGGCAGCTTCGCCTTGCCGTAGCGGGTGTGCGGTTTGCGTGTGTAGGGAAGCTCATAGATCTGGTCGAGCTCTTTTGTCGCCAATGGAACCGGCGGCGGATTAAGCCACACCTCACGTTCGCCGTGGCGCTGCACCAACGGTCGCGCATTACCGGGATTGGTCTCGAGATGGAAGACACGTGAGGCGTGGGCGTAGAGCACCGGATCGGCCTTCACCTGCTCAAATGAGGGCATTCGCACCACCACCTGTTCACGCTGCTCGCGACTCAATTCACGTAGCGAGTGGACCACCGGATTACTCTGCTGCTCGCAGGCTGGCTGCGACCGATAGGGACTGGGGTGCGGCGTTACTGCACCCGGCTCATCAACCTCAGAGGAGTCGAGCTCGGCCCAGCCATCGGGCACCCGTTTGCGCACAAAGGCCGAGCCGCGCAGATCACGAATCTCATGGATCGGCTCACCTGCGGCGAGACGGTGGGTCAGCTCAACAATCGCCCGCTCGGCATTACCGTAGAGCAGTAGGTCGGCCTTGGTATCGAGCAGCACCGAGCGACGTACCGTATCGGACCAGTAGTCGTAGTGGGCGATGCGGCGCAGGCTCGCCTCGATCCCGCCAATCACCACCGGCACCCCCTTGAAGGCCTCACGACAGCGTTGTGCATAGGCGAGCACCGAGCGGTCGGGACGCTTGCCACCCTCGCCACCCGGTGAGTAGGCATCATCGGAGCGAATTTTACGATCGGAGGTGTAGCGGTTGACCATCGAATCCATATTGCCGGCGGTCACACCAAAGTAGAGATTGGGCCTGCCCAGCGCTGTGAACGCCTCTGCCGAAGTCCAGTCGGGCTGGGCAATGATTCCGACTCGGAAACCCTGCGCCTCGAGCAGTCGCCCAATCAGCGCCATGCCGAAGCTGGGATGATCGACATAGGCATCACCGGTGACCAGAATCACATCACAGCTATCCCAACCGAGATCGTCCATCTCGGCGCGCGACATCGGCAACTGCGGCGCCACACCAAAGCGGTGCGCCCAGAATTTACGGTAGGAGAAGAGCTCGCGTGGAGCGTTCATAACGACAATCGTCCGGTGTTACATCATCTGATAGGGCTGTTCATCCATTAGCCCCATTGCCTTGCGAGTCACCAGCATCGCTTCGGTGGTGAACCCGTCGAGATCGCCCCACAGGTCAGAGACACTGATCGATTCATCGAGATTTTCCGAAACGATGCGCAGCTGATGAGAGCCGCTGGCCGCATCGGCTCGTCGCGCCTTCTGCGAAATGACGTAGAGCACCGGTTTCTTCGCACCCTCTGGCACCAGCGCCAGAATGAAACGATAGGGCATCGGGTCGTTACTCTCGATATTGCCCAACACCACAGCACTATAGTCGCCGAGCTGAAAACGACGCTGGGGAATGGCGGTGGAGATATTGGGTGCCTGCATGGGATAGGATCCGTAAAACCTTTAGAAATAGCGGTTTTCTCAACCGCAACAGCGTGTTAACTATAGCAAATTCCACCCCCCAACCGACACGACACGACCCGACTGTGACTACACACCACCCCCTTGATAGTGACTACACCCTGCTCGAGCAACCGGGTGGTACCACTCTGCGTTGCCGTTTCAGCGGTCGGTTCGATGGTGAGGATGTGGTGTGGGACGCCACCTTGATGACCCTGGGCCAGGCGGGCGCAGCGCGTAACTTTATCGAGATTGGCGAGCTGAGCGGCCAAGGCAGATCGATCACCATCGCCCTCCACGTTCATTGCATCGATATTCCAACCCTTCGCAAGGCGATCATCATGGTTCGCAACTATAAACGGCTACGCCTCGGCCGCCACGAATATGGTCCAGCCAACAGTGAAAACAAGAGTTAAATCTCACCACTCCAGAGTAGCCATTGAGAACGTGCTATAGCAGAATGGGCGGATAAGAACGCCACATGCACTGAAATAACAACAGCAAGGGACTCATCACGAAAAAAATTCTCATCTCACTACTCGCCATCATTGTGCTCGCCATCATCGCCTTCGTTGTATTGGTCGGCTCACTCGACAAGCTGGTCGAAGAAGCAGTTGAACAGGTCGGTACTGAAACCACCAAGAGCGAGGTTGCACTCGACTCCGCGGCAATCAGCCTCTCCGATGCACAGGGCGCACTGAACGGTCTCTCCATTGCCAACCCAGCCGGCTTCTCCGACAAAAAAGCGATCTCAATCGGTAAGATCTCACTCAAGCTCGATCCCAACTCGCTCACCACCGACACCATCGTGATCAAGGAGATTGCCATCAACAGTCCGGCGATCAACTACGAACTCGGCGACAAGGGCAATAACTTCGACGCGATCAAAAAGAATGTACAGGGATCGGGGAGCGCATCTTCCGAAAGCAGCGGTGATGAGAGCGCAGTTAAACTGATTATCGAGAACCTCTACATCCGTGACGGCAGTGTTGCCGTCTCCTCCTCGGCGCTCGGCGGCAAGGAGATCTCGACCAAACTCCCCACCATCCACCTCAAGGATATCGGTAAGGAGAGTGGCGGCGCCTCACCAGCCGAGGTGGCCGAGAAGATTCTCACCAGCCTGACCAACGGCGTCGGCTCCACCGTCGGCAAACTCGACCTGAGCCAGCTCAAGGGTGTCGGCAGCGCGATTCAGGAGCAGGCCGGTGGTGCCACCGACAAGCTCAAAGAGGGACTGGGCGATACCGGCGACAAACTGAAGGGTCTCTTCAAGTAATCGGCTATATAAACAATAACCAAACAAGGAGCCAACAATGGACAATAAACTACTGAACATCATTCTGGCGGTTTTTCTGCCTCCCGTTGCCGTATTCCTAAACAAGGGTGTTGGAAAAGATCTGCTGATCAATATCGTGCTCTGCCTACTGTTTGTCATACCGGGCATGATCCACGCACTCTGGGTTGTTACCCGCTAGCGTTGCTTATGGGTGCGGGTCTGACGACCCGCACCATTCTGGCAGCACCGAGTTACAGCAACCCAACATGTTCAACGCCCATCCCCTACTCCATCTTCTTCTCTATTTAGTCATCTTTTCAGCGCCCGCCGCTGCAGAGCAGCGCTCACTACTGATCGACACCGAGCAGCTGACCTTACAGGTCATCGAAGGAACAAAAACACCACTCACACTCGAGCAGATCTCGATCGGACGCAATGGCACCACACAGGAAAAGGTACGGTTTGATAAACGTACCCCACTCGGCCATTTCAAGATTGCCTGGATAACACGCGACACCCCCTTCCAGCTCTTTATCGGCTTTGACTACCCCAACCGCGCAGTGGTCGATCAGGCCCTGGCCGATAAACGTATCGACCGACACACCTATCAACGCATACGCAAATATCTCGATGCCGGACAGACCCCACCGCAACGCACCCGCCTCGGCGGTTACCTCGGTATCCACGGCATCGGCAAGGGCGATCCCGACATCCATGCCACCTACAACTGGACCAACGGCTGTATCGCACTCACCAATGAGCAGGTGGAACAGCTAGCCGAGTGGATCGAGGTCGGAACACCGATAGAGATCCGCTAATGGCGCCCAGTGTGGAGTCATACAACAAAGGGACGCTATACTTGCCTCAGCAGTGACGCAGAGATCACTACATCACAATGCAATAAATGGGGAAAAGAGCATGAACCTGAATACCAAGCGAGTCCTCGGCCTGCTGGCGCTAAGCACCACCATCGGCCTGACAGGCTGTGCAAACACCGCCACTATGGAAGCACTACAGGCCGACATGCAGAAGGCGACTGCCGCTGCCGAGAGTGCCGCCGTTAACGCCTCCGCTGCCAAACATGAGGCTGAGATGGCCAACAAGGCCGCCCAGGAGGCGAAGATGGCTGCTGACGAGGCCAAGTCGATGGCCGCTGAGGCGAACAAGCGCTCGATGGATACCGATGCCAAAATCGATCGTATGTTCAAAAAGTCGATGTACAAATAACGCATCGGCAGAAACCCTATAAAACCCGTTGGTCTTGCAGCCAACGGGGTTTTTTATTGGGCGTTATCCCTTTTCAAAAGCAGGGTATGTCTTCCATAACATCAGCCTATTGGTCTATTATCAACTGACATAATTATTCGAATATCTGTAGTGAATCAGGGATGACATTTATTAAGGTTCACCCCATTGCTCTCAACGACAACATCACTCTGCACCACCCTCTTTACCGGCCGTCTCACACGGGCAGCCACGCTAATCGTGATCGCCCTCTGGGGCACCTCTCTCCAGGCAGCCTCTATATTTATCCTCCACTCCTACAGCCAGGAGTACAACTGGACCAAACGTCAGCACGCAGGCTTCATTAAGGCCTTTGAGAGCCAGTCGAATCAAGAACCGACCTACGCCACCGAATATCTCGACACAAAACGCCAGCACTACTCCGAAGGTTATGCCGATGAGATTTTGCGCCACCTCTCGCAGAAATATGAAAACTATCGTCCCGATCTGATCTATGTAACCGATGATAACGCCCTCAGCTTTGCACGAAATCATCTACCAAAACTATTTCCCAATACCCCCCGTAATCTTCTCCGGTGTCAACGACTACTCGTTAGTCGATCAACTCGACCAATCGAAAGTCACGGGTATATTTGAGAAGAAAGAGATCGCTCCCAATATTGCGATCATGCGTAAGGCCGGACTATAGGGGAGTCGCTATTTTTGCGAGAGTTTGTTTTGGGCATCCAAGCCCAAGCAAGCGGCAAAAACTTAACGCGACCGTTTATGCCTGCGGCGCCCCGACCGTCCTGCGTACGTTGCGTAATCACCTACGGTTTTTGAAAGCACTACCGAGGCGGTATTAATAACCGACTCAAACCTCAACATCATCGACATCAATCGCGCCTATTCAGAGATCACCGGTTACCAAAGGGATGAAGTCATCGGCCAGAAGCCCAACCTGCGACGCTCAGATCGACACGACGCGGAGTTCTACGAACAGATGTGGAACAGTATCAACTGTCACGGCTGCTGGAGTGGTGAGATCTGGAATCGCAATAAAAACGGTGAGCTATCACCCGAGTGGCTCAGCATCAGCACCCTACATGATGAGGTTGGCGAGATCAGAAACTATATCGGCGTCTTTACCGACATCAGCGTTTTGAAGCAGTCAGAGGAGAAACTTGAACACCTTGCCAACCACGACCCATTGACCGGCCTTGCTAACCGACTACTGCTTAACGACCGCCTGGAGAGCGCAATCAAGCGCCGGGGAGTCGCTATTTTTGCGGAAGCTTGTTTTGGGCATCCAAGCCCAAGCAAGCGGCAAATACTTAACGCGACCGTTTATGCCTACGGCGCCCC
>NZ_MPRL01000093.1:0-8371 GCF_002020875.1 Solemya pervernicosa gill symbiont
CGTCGTTCGCTCGCGCTCTCAACTACGAATAGGCAGACGGCGTCGACTATCGCGGACTAACCGCCTTCGCTTCGCTATCCATGGCGGTCAGCGAAAGATGGGGATCGTTAGACCCATTTCAGTCGCTGTGCCACCATTACCCCAACGTCCAAAATTGACCTCATAGGCTCCTCCAGTGTCAGCAAGAGTCACGCTACCCGTCTCAACCACAGGCACGCCCACCCAGTTGTAGACACACTCGGGACTAGGACTGCATTCGGTGGGGTTGTCCACATGGATATCAACGGGAACATTACCCGTATCGAGCGTTGCAGTTATATTAACCCCATCAACCAATCCCATCGTAGCGTTACCCTCGACGTAGCTTCCCGTTGGGTCCACCACGCCTGCCAGACCTATGACACTGCCCGCGGGTGCAGGTACCGCCGTCTGCGTCTCCTGCTCAGCAGCTATCACCGGTTCACCCGTACTATCGAGTCCTGTGTCACTATTCACCGCCTCAGCGAGATCGACAGGCGATGTTTCCGTTGAGCTACCACCCGATGTCGCGACCGTTGAACCGCTAAAGCCACCATCGCCCCCCTCATCACCTCCTCCGAGCTCCGTTGCTTCCCCCTGCTCCTGCTGTGGCGCATCAAAGATCACACCGGGCGGCGCAAGCATCGGCCGTGGTGTTGCGCCTGCTCCTGCTACATAAAAGTAACGATCTCGCGTGTACTCAAAATCACCCGCCTCATTACTGAAGACGATCCGACCATCGACTACACCGGCATAGAGTCCATTTGGAATCTCGGGGCCACAGTCATCGCTGCAGATACGCACACCGTAATGAGTACCACGAATACCGATACTGCCAACGGGCGTATTGACCTTGTAACTCTTCGGCTCACCCTTACCAATAGCACCGGTGATAGTGCGCATGCCGCCCTTGATCAGGGTCGTCACCGCAAACGACTCGCCGCCCTTCTTACCCTGATACTGATAGCTCTCTACCTTGAACTCCGAACCGGGCTGGAACTCCATCATCGCATTATCGATGAAGCGCACCTGCGCCCTTGCGTTGGCACCTGTCACCAGTGTGTCGTTTTCGATAATCTTCGAACGTCTTTTCAACTTGCGCTCGCTCTGATCGGGCTGAAGTGCTTTAAAATCACCCACACTCTGAATCACCTTCCCAACCTGTGTTACGGCAGATACCGGGGCGGCCATCACGCCCACTACCAGCGCCACAACACTCACAAATGCATAATTATTTGTCTTCTTATCCATATCAGACACCCTCAGTAGAAGTCGTAACGCAGAGAGAGCTGCGTCAGGAAACGTTCATGCTCATAGAGCGGAATATTGGAGTTACTCCGGGTGTAACCGGTCTTGCCCCGTACCTTCCAGTGCTTGCTCGGCAGCCAGGTAAAGCCACCTTCAAGCTGATGTCGGATCTCTTCACGATTGGTGAGAAACATAAAATTAATGCCCTCATACTCGCTACGCTGAATCAGCCATGAGGCGTCGAGGCTCACGTTTGAGCGAACTCCAATCTGCCCTCCAAAACGTGTTCCATAAAAAACGCGCTCGGCCACAGCCTTCGCCTCGTTACTACTGGTATCGGCCATCTCCTGACCTCGGAAGGCGCTGGCAAAGAGCGTGGGGCTATATTTAACCGCCATCCGATGCGTCATGCCGCCTCCCAGCGTCATCTGCTGTGAATCTCTGATTGGCTGATCGGGGTAAGCCATCTCGATTAGACTGGCCGAGAGTGTTAGCTGTGTCTGTTTGCTGAGATCGTGCGTCCAGTCTGCCGTGGCACCCATCATCCTGCGATAGAGTTCACCACCCAGTGCAAAGCGCTGACCAACGATTCCAACACGATGAGTATTGTCGCCTTTCTGATGTTTCAGACCACCCTTGAGCGTGGCAACCATCGAATCGTAGTCATCAAGGGCGCTATGTCCCTTCAAATAGCCATCGAAGCCGCCGTATAGAGACAGACCCGGCGCAATGGGGTGGTTAACCGAACCTCCCGCTGAGACTTGATAGAGCGAATCGCTCTGTTCCAGATTTTCATCACTCAGCTGTCCCGTGCCGAACAGCGGGCTATCAAAGCTCCCGTCCTCAGGTGCACTATTGGCATTAGTGTCGTAGCCAAAACCAAATTCAACGTAACCAACAACCGTTGTCTCGTACTTTCCAGCGCGCTGCTGAATCGCATCAAGGTAGCGCTGCACATTGGTATGTACGATCTGCGGCGGTTGGTTTCGCAGCACCCACATGAACTCATCCTTGGCGCGTTTATCCTCCTGCAGGAGGAAGTAACCTCGCGCCAGTTCAAGACGGGCTGCGTTGTTATGTGGCTCTACAAACAGGACTCGCTCGAGCGCGAAGACACCCTCACTGACATGACCGCTATCGATCGCAGCAATACCTATAGAGATAGTCGAATCGAGGATCACCCTCATATTCAATAACCTCCGGCTGAGCCAACAGATACGCCTGCTTCGTTTCGCCAGCATTCACCAGACTTTCAAGCTTGCCGAGATCGATCGCCCAAACAGACGTTACAGATGCCATCGCGAACGCGGTGGCACACACCATTCTCCTAAACACAGACTTCCCCTTGTTATTATCGCTTTCCGTAATCCCTGATTACGCGGGGAATCCTAACAGACCAATATCGGACTATAAACCACCTGTAATTCTCGGGTACCGCAATATAAAGTGCCATTAATAATGATTATTTCACCCTCAAACTGAGGTTAACGTATTACCAAAGGATGTCATCGTCTTACCGAATCCAAATCGTCTTGGCATTCACAAACTCGCGAATACCTTGGTGCGAAAGCTCACGACCATAACCCGATGCCTTGACACCGCCAAAGGGGAGGCGTGGATCGCTCTTCACCATTCCATTAACGAAGGTACAACCACTCTCAACCTGTCGCGCCAACGCCTCACCCCGTTCACTATCCTCGGTCCAGATGCTACCGCCAAGACCAAAGCGTGAGTCGTTGGCGATACGCATTGCATCCGCCTCATCTCTGGCACGAATCACAATCGCTACCGGACCAAAAAACTCTTCACTGTATGCACGCATACCGGGTTCAACACGGTCGAGTATCGAGGCGGCATAGAAGGAACCGGGGCGAACCAGCGGCCGACAACCGGTGATGGCCTCTGCACCACTGGCGAGCGAATCGCTCACCTGCTTATGCAGCTCGCTACGTAGATCAGCTCGTGCCATCGGCCCCAGCGTGGTCTTCTCATCCAGCGGGTCTCCCGCCTCAAGCGCCTCGACCGCCTCTTTAAACTGGGTAACAAACTGATCGGCAACGACATCAACCACGATAAAGCGCTTGGCTGCGATGCAACTCTGCCCCGCGTTGAGAAAACGTGACGCGACCGCACCGGCCACGGCCAGATCGAGATCGGCATCTTCGAGCACCACAAAGGCATCGGAACCACCCAGTTCCAGCACCGACTTCTTCAACTCCTCGCCGGCCACGGCGGCCACCTTACGACCGGCAGGTTCGGAACCGGTCAGCGTCACAGCCGCCACGCGCGGATCACGAATCACACCCTCCACCTCGGAAGCGGGGATCATCAGGCTACGAAAGACACCGGCCGGGAAACCGGCATCGTGAAAGACCGACTCAATCGCCAACGCACACTGCGGCACGTTGGAGGCGTGTTTCAGCAATCCGGTGTTACCGGCAATCAGTGCCGGTGCGGCAAAACGGAACACCTGCCAGAAGGGGAAGTTCCACGGCATCACCGCCAGCACCGTGCCGATCGGTTGGTAGGCGACAAAGCTATTAGTCGCATCGGAGTCGATGCTCTCATCACGAAGAAATCCGGGACCGAACTCCTCGTAGTACTCACACACCAGCGCACACTTCTCAACCTCAGCCCGCGCCTCACCGATCAGCTTGCCCATCTCCTGACTGATCAGGGTCGCCAGCTCTTCACTGCGTGAACGCAGTACCGTGGCCGCAGCATGCATCAACCGGCAACGCTCCTGTATTGGAGTTGCCGACCAGACGAGCGTTACAGCCGCCGTCTCGGCCAGTGCCGCCTCCAATTGATCCGCATCAAACGCCTGAATAACCGTCAGCGTGGCATCGTCTGCAGGATTGATCGATTTAAAGGGCATCAATTACTCCCGTGTTATCTATAATTGTCTGGGAACCGCTTATTTATCTGGACAGCAGCAACCTTAAAGCGGTTCCATAGTATAGTTCACCACCCTATGAGTACACCGAGCACAACAGCGTAAAAAGGATTGTTGAAGCGATGAAACCAAGCACTATTTGCATTGTTGGCGGAACAGGGTTTGTCGGCAGCCACCTGGCAGCACGACTAGCCGCAAGCGGCTATCAACTACGCCTGCTCACTCGCCATCCACAACGTCATCGTGATCTCTCACTACTACCCGGTGTTTCACTGCATCAGGCCGATGTGTTTGATGATGCCGCACTAGCAGAACACTTTGAAGGGTGTGACGCGGTGATTAGCCTGGTTGGGATTCTGAATGAGAAGGGACGCGATGGCAGCGGTTTCCGTCGCGCCCATGTTGAACTGCCACGCAAGATCGTCGAGGTCTGTCGCAAGGTAGGCATCAAGCGCCTGATCCATATGAGTGCGCTCAATGCCGCCACCATCTCACCCAGCTTCTATCTGCGCACCAAGGGTGAGGGCGAAAAGGTGATTATCGCCGCTGGACGTAATGGCATGGCGGTAACCCGCATCTGCCCCTCGGTGATCTTCGGTCCCGACGACTCCTTCCTCAACCGCTTTACTGCACTGCTTCGTCTCTCGCCCATCGCCTTTCCACTCGCCTGCGCCGAGGCACGCTTTGCGCCGGTCTATGTTGGCGATGTAGTCGAGGCCTTTGCCGTCTGCCTCGACGACCCGACTACCATCGGTGAGCGTTATGAACTCTGTGGACCCGAAAGCTACACCCTCAAGGAGCTGGTCGAGTATGCCGCCGAGAGCGCCGGGCTGAAGCGCCTCATCATCGGCCTGCCCGATGCACTCTCAAAGTTGCAGGCATCGATCCTTGAGTGGCTGCCAGGCAAACCCTTCTCACGTGATAACTACAACTCACTGCAGATCGACAGTATCTGCAAACAGGATGGGCTGGCTGCGCTCGGCGTTTCACCGACCCGCCTCAAGTCGTTCCGCCCCGGTGCCAACTATCAGAAGTCTGATCGCGCACGCTATGACGACCATCGCCGCCGCGCCGGTCGCCACACGCTCTCGGAGTAGTCACAGACGATGCAGATCTATCTGGTTGGCGGTGCCGTGCGTGACAAAATCCTCGGCCTGAAGCCGAAGGAGCGTGACTGGGTGGTGGTTGGTTCCACACCCGATGAGATGCTTGAGCAGGGGTTCAAGCCGGTCGGCAAGGAGTTCCCCGTCTTCCTTCACCCCAAAACCGGCGAGGAGTACGCGCTGGCTCGCACTGAGCGTAAGACCGCACCCGGCTACCACGGCTTCGCCTTTCACGCCGATCCAGGCGTGACACTGGAGGAGGATCTGATTCGTCGCGACCTGACCGTCAACGCGATAGCAATGGATGATGCGGGTAACATTATCGATCCCTACAATGGCCGCGAGGATCTCGATAACGGCCTGCTACGCCACGTCTCCGACGCCTTCGCAGAGGACCCAGTACGCATCCTGCGCGCCGCCCGCTTCGCCGCCCGCTTTGCCAAGTTCGGCTTCCGAGTGGCGCACGACACCAATGCGTTAATGCGCCGCATGGTCGAGAACGGTGAGGTCGATGCGCTGGTGCCTGAACGCGTCTGGAAGGAGCTATCACGCGCACTTGCCGAGGAACGTCCACAAGCCTTCTTCAAGGTACTACGCGGCTGTGGTGCGCTGGCACGTCTCTTCCCCGAGATCGACGCCCTCTACGGCGTACCACAACCCGAACAACACCACGGTGAGATCGACACCGGCATCCACGTAATGATGGTGCTGGAACAGGCGGCCAAGCTTTCACCAGAGCCGGTAGTCCGATTCGCTGCCCTTACTCACGACCTCGGTAAGGGAACGACCCCTGAGGCGGAGTGGCCAAAACATATCGCCCACGAGCAACGCAGTGCCAAACTGGTCAAAGAGCTATGCGAACGCTTCCGTATTCCCAATGAGTTTCGAGATCTGGCGGTTCACGTCGCCCGCTACCACACCCACTGCCACAAGGTGCGCGAGCTAAAACCGAGCACGCTGTTAAAGACCCTCGAGTCGCTCGACGCACTGCGTCGCCCCGAACGCTTCGAGCAGTTTCTGCTCGCCTGCGAAGCCGACTCAAAGGGGCGCAAGGATATGGAGCAGACCCCCTACCCACAGGCCGACTACTTCCGATCAGCTCTGGCCGCCGCCAATGCCATCGTCGCCAAGTCGGTGATTGAAGACGGCTTCAGCGGTAAGGAGATTGGCGATGAGTTACATCGGCGACGCGTGACAGCCGTAGCCGGGATAAATACACAGATTTAGCTTACGACGTGCACAGCAAACACTGAGGTCTATCGATGTTCAGCAACACCTCACTCAATAGTCGGCAATCACTGACCTGGTTAACACTCTTCCTCTCCACACTGCTCTGGTCAGCCGTCGAACCACTCGATTATTTTATCTGGGGACTTGAGGTTGCACCTGCGCTGATCGCCCTGGTCCTGCTCGCATTCACGTTTAAACGTTTTCCACTGACCCCTCTCAGCTACTGGCTGATCCTCATTCACTGCATCATCCTGATGGTAGGGGGTCACTACACCTACGCAGAAGTACCGCTTTTCGATGCCATAGGAGAGCTCTACGACTCGGGACGAAACGACTACGACAAGCTTGGCCACTTCGCTCAGGGATTTATCCCCGCCATCATCGCCCGAGAGATTCTGCTGCGTCGATCACCACTCGAAAACGGCAAGTGGCTATTCTTTATTGTGGTTTCGATCTGCCTGGCGATCAGCGCTTTTTATGAACTGATCGAGTGGTGGGTGGCCGCTGCCACAGGCACTGCCGCTGATGCTTTTCTCGGCACTCAGGGTTATGTGTGGGATACACAGTCCGATATGGCAATGGCACTGATCGGCGCTATCATCGCAAACATAACTCTCAGCAAGCCACACGACCGGCAACTCTCCAGACTCGAGAGACCGCTAACGTAGCACGGATGAAACGGCGTGGAATTCGAGCAATGGCGATAGAGTGTGATTATGATCGTGACCCTATGCCAAACTGATAATCAAAGCTGCAGAACAGCTCTGTCCTGAAAGCGTGAATCGATTAAATCAAAATAATAATTAAGTAGTAAGGGAGATAATATTGATACCGATCCCACCATCGACACACTCACAACAGGGACGCTCTATCATCGGCTTTCTCTTTGGTCTTATATTCGCGGCTGCTGGCTTTGGTTTCATCACTTTCCTCGCTCTGCCCGATCTCACCGACTGGCAGCAGATGAAGTCGTGGCAGCCGGCCAAGATGGTCGTCACCTCAACCCGACTCGAGTCTCACAGTGGTGACAGCACCACCTACGAGGCACACGCCACCTATCGTTATCACTTTAACAATCAGCTCTTTCACGGCCAACGTGTCGGCATCAGCACAGAGGCGGACAACATCGGTAGTTGGCAGCAGCAGACCTATAAACGTCTTCGCGATGCTGAACAACGTGGCTATACCGTTAACGGCTGGGTGAATCCAGCTCAACCCAACGAATCGGTCATCGATCGTGAGATACGCTGGGGGTTGATGGCACTGAAGGGAATACTCGGTGGCATCTTCGCCCTGGTCGGTAGTGTTGTGGCCATCGCTTCACTCAGTCGCACAAAAACAAAAACCACACAGAGTTCAACTACACCTTGGATCGGCAACCCAAAGTGGCAGAGCAATCCCATTCGTTCCAGCGCCGTTTCTCAACTCAAGGGGATCTGGCTCTTCACCATTCTCTGGAACGCGATCTCGATGCCCGCCCCCTTTCTCGCCTTCGATGAGTTCATGGCGGGTGACTATGCTGTCGCCTTTGTTCTGCTCTTCCCTATTGTTGGCGCTGGTTTTCTCTACTTTGCGATCAAGAAATCACTGGAGTGGCATCGCTTCGGCCCTACCCCACTGACTCTGTCGCCAATGCCCGGGTCGTTAGGTGGCAAGGTGGCGGGGCATATTGATATAAATCTCCCCTACAGCGAATCGCGTGGCATTGAGATCACCCTCAAATGCATCCATACCTATACCAGTGGCAGCGGTAAAAACCGTACCACTCACAACGACACCCTTCGGGGAGTCGCTATTTTTGCGGAAGCTTGTTTTGGGCATCCAAGCCCAAGCAAGCGGCAAATACTTAACGCGACCGTTTATGCCT
Source organism: Solemya pervernicosa gill symbiont (assembly GCF_002020875.1). Taxonomy (NCBI): domain Bacteria; kingdom Pseudomonadati; phylum Pseudomonadota; class Gammaproteobacteria; species Solemya pervernicosa gill symbiont. Next base: position 8,363 of record NZ_MPRL01000093.1, read on the forward strand.
ACGGCGCCC
>NZ_MPRL01000094.1:0-7971 GCF_002020875.1 Solemya pervernicosa gill symbiont
TTCTACGTCGTTCGCTCACGCTCTCAACTACGAATATACAGACGGCGTCGACTATCGCGGACTAACCGCCTTCGCTTCGCTATCCATGGCGGTCAGCGGTCGATCGCCATCACTCCTGTCACATCGAGCACCACTACCTTGGCGCGTTCCTTCTCAATACGAGATAGCAGATTCTCCATCACCGTCATGGTCCGCGATGAGTCGAGCGTACCAATAATTGGCAGGGTCAAAACACCATCCCAGATCTCTGTGATCGGTGTCGAGGTGTGTTTCAGCTCCTCCTGCTGCGCCTTGATGGTCTGCTCTTTAACTTCGAGATAGATGTGGAAGACATCGAGTACCAGCTGGTTGAAGAGTCGCGCCAGCACCAGCAATACCTCACGCGACTGTTCGAAGGTGTACTCATCACTCTCTTCCAGCTCCTCAATCAAGACACGCTGTAGCGCCTGCACATAGCGTACGAAGATATCGAGACTGCCACCACGGGCCTGAATCTGGCGGGCAAAGTTGGTAAAGAACTGCTCCAGGGCGCGAAACTCGGGGCCACGCTGTCCCATCTTCGCCCCCGACTGCAGCCACATCACAAACAGCTCGAGGAACTCGTAGCTGTACTCATGAATATCATCTGTGGAGAGCGTATGACTATCACCAAACAGCGCCTTGCCCTGCTCCTCGATAATCATCGAGACGTGGCCCATATTCTCCTTTAGCTGCTCGATCAGAATATCGTTGGCTGACGCCTCTGCGTTTTTATTCTTTTTGACTGCCATATCTAACTCATCCTCTTTGCCATACGTGCTACAAAAACTGATTTATCGTCACTGGTGCGACTGACCACATTACCGAGCAGGAGCGCTATGAGCTGTGGATGGAGCGACCAGAGCCCCGGAAAACTCTTCTCACTCCAGGAGCGACGCAGCCCATCCGAGGCGGTCACGACACAGGCCCCATCCGCCAGCTGATGCTGCCAAAGCTCACTTTTTCGATAGGCGTGACCCAACACGCCCGGTGCGAAGGTGGCACTGCGACGCTCAGCATCGCTGATTACAGATGCCGCCATATCACCCACACCGCTCAGCATTGCCATGCCGTGCTCATCCACCTCACCCAGGATCGCTACCGCGCCACGGGTACCTTGCAGACGACGTCCGATCGTCTCGAGCAGCTCGTCCATCTCATCAATCTCATCGATCAATGCGCCGACGCCCTCAACTACCGAGGCGGCTTCGACACCATGCCCAAGACCATCGAGGTGTATCCAACGCAATCGTCCACTCTCGCTGCGATAGGTGATTGCATCACCGTTATGAATGTCGTCGTGGTAGGCGCGTAGATGAACCCCTACCTCCGTACTGTGAGGTGCAAACTCTTTATTGTCGTAGAAACGCGCCCAGGAGGCGGTACCGTGCCACGGTGCGTCGTGCACCTCACCCCGTCTAACCGAGTAGATACCACTCTCATGAGAGAGGCGAGCTATTGCACCCAGCCCCTTGCCCATTGTGCCGGAGGTGGTGTATCCATCCTCATGCGCCACATCGAGATCGGCGATACCCTCACCGTAATCGAGCGCAAACAGATCGAGTGACGGGTGACCGTTGCTCATCTCCCAGAGCTGGATCTGTCCACCGTTGGCATACTTCAGCTGGTTGGTTGCCATCTCATTGCAGACCAGCTCCATGCGCTCTCTCACCGTATCGCCAAAGCCCATACGTCGCGATACCGCACGTAATTTTGAACGTAACAACACCTGGCTACTGTCGTCTGCCACCGGCAGATCGAGTAGCAGTCTGGCGGGCATACGCTCCTGCTCAGCCATCAGCGGCAGCACTCAACTGTTCTGCGGCAACGGCAAATTGACCTCGCCCTCGCCGCTTCGCTTCATAGAGTGCTTCGTCGGCACGACCTACCAGGGTATCGATGGTATCGGTTGCCAGACACTCGGCGATACCGATACTGACCTTGCTCTGCATGCCGTCGAGAATCTTCGTTGCGATGCGTTCGGCAATCTCAGTGCCACAGAGCGCCACCACCGCGAATTCATCACCCCCCATACGACACGGGATATCAACATGCTCACGTACACTGGCACGCATCACATCGGCCATCCGTTTCAGGTACTCATCACCGTACTGATGACCATGGGTATCGTTAATCTGTTTGAAGAAATCGAGATCGAGCAGCAGCAGTGAAACTACCTCTCCCTGGCGCTGGCCACGTAGGAATGCCTCCCGTAGACGATCATCGTAGGCACCGCGATTGAGCAGCCCGGTCAAGGCATCGGTCTCCGCCTGTTTGATCGAGGCCTGTAGCTCCTCCTTCTTCTTCTCCAGCACCGCCTCCATCTCTTTCATCTGGTCGGCAGCGACCTGCATATAGCTCTCAAGCTCATCACTGATCTTCTGGTTACGGCGCATCAGCAGTTCAGGATCTGCCGATTCACTCGCCATTCGCAGGTAGTCGATTAAAGAGTGCAGTTCATCGGAGAGTGGTTCGTGGGTCAGCTTGACCACTTCAGAGCGCTCACCCTCCCAGCCAAGACTGAGATGTAGCTTGTCGATTGTGAGTGTTACTTCGACGCCACCGTCGCTCCTAAACATCGCGTGACGCAACGACTCCAACATCGGTACAAGCGCCGCCGTGGCAACAAACTGATCACCTTTGAAGGTATCGACCGCTTGCAACACGAATCGCGACAGCCGCATACGATCGGGTTCGACAAGTAGTGACAGGGTTAATAGCGATGTTGTCATCTATACCGGGGTAGATTGAGTTATATGTAACGCTCAAAGGCGCCTTTATTTTTCTTCGTCCGAGCATATCCTTATGGTCTATAAAAAGATACCGCCAGCCCCTCGCCACACCGACCAATTGGCACTACCATAAGCAGCACGCATTCAGGAGGGTGAGATGACCTACGTGGTGCTCGAAAACTGCATCAAGTGTAAATACACCGACTGTGTTGATGTCTGCCCGGTCGACTGTTTTCACGAGGGGCCCAACTTCCTGGTGATCGACCCGGAAGAGTGTATCGACTGCACCCTCTGCGTCCCTGAATGTCCGGCCGAGGCGATTGTGATTGATGAGGATGTACCATCCGATCAACTGCAGTTCATCGCGCTCAACGCTAAACTTGCTCAACAGTGGCCCGTCATCAGCGAGAAAAAAGAGCCGCTTGAAGATGCCGCCGATTGGGATGGCAAGACCGACAAACTCCAGTTTCTAGAACGTTAACAACGGATTGAACCTACGCTTGCCCAACGCACCGATCACACTACTGCCGCGCACCGAAAAGGCGCTTAGCGTTACCGCTGAGCGTATTCTTCAGAACCACCATGAACGGCTACCCGACCTGAGTTCCGTGGTCGTTATCCTGCCCGATCTACAGGCGGCACCGCGGCTGCGACGAGCCCTCCAGCAGGGCGCCGAGATACGTGGGCATAGCGCCCTGCTCGGCCCAACTATCGAGACCTTGAGTGGCTGGCTAAGTGACACGCCGATCGAGTGTGGTGAAGTTCCAGGGTCAATAGGCCGTGAGTTGATGCTGGTCGAGGCACTGCGCGAGCACAACAGTTTGTTTGGCACTGCCAGCCCCTGGTTACTCTGCGACTCTCTAATCGAGCTGTTTGATGAGCTGACACTGCAACAGCAGCCGTTGCCCGATAGTCTGGATACCTTTACCGATCAACTCACCGCAGCCTATGCCTTAACCAAGAGTTCATCATCGCTGGGGCGCGAGGCGAAACTGGTTCACACTCTCTGGCAAGCGTGGCATGAACAGCACCAGGCCGAAGGGAAGTGTGATGTCAGCCAGGCAAAGCTGCTGCAGATCGCAGCTAAGCTAACTGAAGAGAGTGGCGACCAGCACCTCTACCTGTGCGGATCAACACAGTTCAAGGCTGCAGAACTCGAATTGATTAAACAGCGACTCTTACAGGGTCAGGCTGATCTAATTCTGCAGGGTGCCCTCACTGAGGTTCGCTACCACCCCGACGCCACCGTCACCTCACTTTTGAGCCGCTTGAGTGACATCGACAGGGAGAACCGCCCCACGGAGAGTCCCTTCAGCCAGTTACTCAACACCCTCTATAACCACGGCAGCCTGCCCATCGGCCAGCGTGCTGAGCAGTTTGCTGCATCTTACCCAGAGAGCCCGGTCACAGATCGCATTAAGATTGTCGAAGCCAATGGTAGTGAGCAGGAGGCGATAGCGGTCGATATTCAGGTGCGTCGCTGGTTACTGCACGATAAGAGAGAGTCGATTGCTGTTGTCACCGAAGATCGTCGACTCGCGCGCCGCGTTCGTGCCCTGCTCGAACGTAGTGGCATTACGATTAACGATAGCGCTGGCTGGGCACTCTCTACCACCAGTGCAGCAGCGGCACTGGAGCGTTGGCTGGAAACGGTCGAAGAGGATTTTGCCCAACAGCCCCTGATCGATCTACTCAAATCCCCTTTTGTCTTCCCAGAGCAAGCTGAAGCTGAACGACTCGCAACCCTCTACCGACTCGAGCAGGACATTATCCAGCGTGAAAATATCGCTCGAGGACTCGAGCGTTACCGTCGTCATCTCCACTACCGTCAACGACGCCTTAACTGGAGCAACGAGATCACCACCTCGATTGAGCAACTGCTTGATCGTCTCGCCGATGCCGCCGGTCCACTGCTGAAACTGATCGATGGTCAGCGTCATAAACCTGAGCGTTATCTCGAAGCGCTTCAGGAGAGTATGAAACGGCTCGGCATGAGCAGCGCATTTGACCACGATCTGGCCGGCGCACGTGTCTCGCAGGTGATCGCCACCCTGCTTGCCGCGCTACCGGGACGCCATCTGCCGATGGAGTGGGAGGAGTTTCGTGTCTGGCTCGGGCGCAGTCTCGAAACACACAACTTCCGTCTACGTGATGGTGCGGCTCCGGTCGAACTGATCAGCCTCGCGCAGAGCACACTTGGTGAGTATGACGGCGTGATTATCGCCGGTTGTGACCAGGAGCATCTACCCGGCAGTGGCGGCCATAGTCCCTTTTTTAATGACCAGGTCAGAAGAGAACTGGGACTCACCACGCGTCTTGATCGCACCAACGAGCAGTTCCACCACTTCCGTAACCTGCTCGAGGCCGCCCCCGCTATCTGCCTGACACTTAGACGCGAGCAGGATGGCGAGGAGATCATCCCCAGCCCCTGGCTCGAGAGCCTACGCACCTTCCATCTCAGTGCCTATGACGATGCGCTACTCGACCAGCAACTGATGGCACTGCTGAATGAACCGCGTAACCAGATGATCCGTTGTGACACCGATGAGTCACCCGCCCCTGTAGAACGGCCTACTCCCCAGCTGCCGCGTGGAATAATGCCGGAGAGTTTCTCCGCCTCCTCACACCAGCGGTTGATCGACTGCCCCTACCGCTTCTTCGCCGCTGACGGATTACGACTCAAACCGCTGGAGGAGATCCGCGAGGCGCTTGCCAAGTCCGATTACGGTGAGCGCGTCCATCGCTGCCTGCAGGCCTTCCACGGTGATATTGAGGGACTACCCGGCCCCTATCGTGAAGCCTTTACGAAAACTAACCGTCAACAGGCACTCGAGCTGTTGATTGCGATCTCAAACACGGTTTTCGCCAGCGACCTTGAGGACAATTTTCAGCACCGTGGCTGGTTACGTCAGTGGCTCTCGACCATTCCCTCCTATATCGACTGGCAGATCGACCACGCCGAGCAGTGGCGTGTAAAGGGTGTCGAACAGAAGGTCGAACAGAGAACGATGGGAGGTGTGGCGTTAAATGGTCGATTAGACCGAATCGATCAAGGCAGTGAAGGCCTCGACATCATCGACTACAAGAGCGGTGGCGCACCAAAACAGATCGATGTGGAGTCGGGCGAGGCGGTACAGCTACCAACCTACGCGATGTTGATGAGTGAACCGGTCAACCGCGTGGAGTACCTGATGCTCGATAGCAGTCGTGGCACTCGCACTGGTGCCGCACTGGAGGGCGACGATCTCACAGAGTTGGCGCTTGAGAACAGCGAACGTCTCGAGGCACTACAGGGGATGATCCTTGAAGGTCATCCACTCACCGCCTGGGGTGATAACAAAACCTGCAGTTACTGTGAGATGGATGGCATTTGCAGAAAGGCGGCCTGGAACCATTTTGAGCCAGACAGTAGCGACTGATAGTTGAAACAATACCGGTTTATATTCATGAAAAGCTAAGTACGCTACTTTTCAGCATTGAGTAGTGAATCTACTCCAAGAGCGTAATCGCATATGCGTAATTTGTTATTTAGGTGTCTGAAAAAGCATGGGTGAGAGTGACGACTTTGAAGGCAAGTCACAACCGATTAAGTGGAATAAAAGCCTGCTTTTAAAACTGCCATTATTGTTCGCCTTACTATTGGTTACTGTCCTAATATCCACTCAGCTCATTCTCGAAAACATTGTGGAACCAACCTTGGACAAACAGGCTGACAACTTGATGGAACAGGTCGGCAGCTCAATCGTACTTGAGCTGGAGTCACGCATTGCCCATACCGAAGCACTGACCAAGGCCATCGCCGGTGCCGGTGAGATCCTGCCGCAAGATGAGAGTGCCCATAAACACTCCCTACTCCACCTCGTAGACCAACCAGGCACCGCCAGTTATGTCGCTGGTGGCGGAGTCTGGCCAGAACCCTACCTATTTGATGACCATGTAGAGCGCCGAAGTTTTTTCTGGGGTCGTAATGCTGAGGGTAAACTCGATTACTACGAGGACTATAACGACCCAGAAGGGCCCGGTTATCACCACGAAGAGTGGTACGTACCGGCGAAGATGTTACAACGTGGCGAGGTCTACTGGTCGCGCTCCTATTTCGACCCCTACTCAGGACAAGCGATGGTGACATGTACCGCGCCTATGTTCCGTGAAGGACGATTTTATGGAGTTAGTACTATTGATCTAAAACTGAAGGGGTTAAATGAACTACTGGAGGAGAAGTCATCCGTTCTGGGTGGTTATGTCTTTGTGCTGGATCGTTTCGGTGCATTTATCTCATTCCCAGAGGAGAGTATGTTCAAAAAAAGCGTAACCAACGCTGCGGGTGAAGAGCATGAAGAGCTCCTAAACTACAGTGATCTGGCAGCGAATAATGCGCACTTTCAACCTATCGCAAAAACCATCGATCTACTTCAGGCCGATCTTGTTAACAATGCCATACAGACTGGTAATTTTAGCGAGGAGTTAGTCGAATATTTAAGTAAGGAGAGTTATCAGATCTCGACCTCTGATGCCCGTATATTAGCTGCCACCCTGTCTGACACACGACACGCAGAGGACTCTTCCCCTCTGTTATTGAAGACATTCAGTATCGAAAACGACCTATTGCTTGGCGAGGCGTCCCAGGTTGGAGTGTTCCACGTACCTGGTACCTACTGGAAAATTGTAACCGTTGCACCAGAGAGCCGGGGCTTCAATGCCCTTAGCTCAATGCGTCTACCGCTATTCACCGCCGTGGCCGCCATCACTATCGTACTTGCCATCGGCTTTGTCTTTCTGCTTCGTCTATTTTCCATCCGCCTCAGTGCTTAACCAAGCCGCTTAAAGTGGTTGCGAAAGAGTAAATCCTAAACATATACACCGTGCGAATCGACAAGAAATAGTTGGAGTCGATCTATTTCGAAGATAACTACTCAGGAGTGAGGCGAATGACCCGTTTAGTTATCCGTTCAGACACAAAAAAGGCGACCTGTCGGTCGCCTTTTATCATCCCTGGTGAGCGCCGGTCCCCCCTGCGCTCCGACATCAATCCCGATGTCGTCCTGAAGTCCTTCTAGCGGCCTACCTTGGCCCACTGCATCTCCGTGATTCCCTGTCCTTGTGATAGGTAGATTTAAGCATCCGCTGACCGCCATGGATAGCGAAGCGAAGGCGGTTAGTCAGCGATAGTCGACGCCGTCTGCATATTCGTAGTTGAGAGCGCGAGCGAACGACGAAGAAG
>NZ_MPRL01000095.1:0-13022 GCF_002020875.1 Solemya pervernicosa gill symbiont
GTCGTTCGCTCGCGCTCTCAACTACGAATATGCAGACGGCGTCGACTATCGCGGACTAACCGCCTTCGCTTCGCTATCCATGGCGGTCAGCGAAGGTGTGGAGCTCATTGCGGCGTGTCGCAATAGAGAGAGGCTCGAGACCGACTTTGTTGGTGAGGTGCGAGAGGGTGATATCAATGATGTTCACTATCTGAGTACGCTCTTTGATGAAATCGAAGTGGTGGTTAACGGCTTTGCGTGGACCTCAGTTTGGGGACATGCAAAGGCATCAAAAGAGCGACTCTTAAACCCTACCCTGAAGTTGATCGAAACAGCGCAGCAGAAGGGTGTCTCTCGCTGGGTCAATATCTCCTCGACATCTGTGGCTGCACCCGATCAGTCATCGAATCCGATGAGCCGGGGCATCATGCGTAACCGCTGGCCGCATCTTAATAATGTCATCAGGATTGAGGACACACTTCGAACGCGAGCGAGTGACCACTTTGGCGTGGTCAATCTGCGTCTGGGGCTCTTTGCTGGGCGGCGTTACGGACTGGGATTGTTGCCCATCCTGTTACCACGATTGAAAACACACCTGGTTCCCTGGGTGGCGGGTGGTCGAACCTCCTGTCCCATCGTGGATGGGCGTGATATTGGACAGGCAATTTTGCTGGCGGTCACGACAGGGGGTTTGGAGACCTATGAATCGTTCAATATTGTCGGAAAAACGGTGCCAAGCTATCGCGAGGTGATCTCCTTTATCAACCGTGAGTACGGCTTTCCAAAGCCACACCCGCTGACCGCCATGGATAGCGAAGCGAAGGCGGTTAGTCCGCGATAGTCGACGCCGTCTGTATATTCGTAGTTGAGAGCGTGAGCGAACGACGTAGAAACAAACTTTCGCAAAAATAGCGACTCCCCGGTTAGTGTTCCGTTTTTTATTGCCTACCACTTTGCACGACTGATGGAGTTGATCGATCCCCTCGTACCCTGGGAGCCGTTGGTAACGCGCAGCATTGTGCACTTGATTGAGGAGGTAGGCGCCAATAACGAACGAGCGGCAGAGAAACTGGGTTACGTTGCGAAACATGAATGGCAAAAGAGCGTGCTTGTGCAGATTGAAGAGATGCTACAGCGGGGCGAAGGGGCAATGCCTCTCGCAAAGCCAGTGTAGCGAGTAGAGATCAGGAGGTCTGTGTGGTCAGCAGAGACTCAAACACCTTATTCGGTTGTTATACTTAACCTGTTGTTGAATGACAGGTAGTGGAACGTGGCGAAAAAAGGCGAAGAGAACAGAAAACGGATAATCGAGGCCGCTAACGACCTCTTTTATCGCAAGGGATACAGTCGGTCCTCGTTCTCGGAGGTGGCTGATGCTTCGGGTATACCAAAAGGAAACTTCTACTACTATTTCAAGAGCAAGGAGGAGCTTCTGGACTCCGTGATCGACGATCGTTTGGAACAGATGCGGGAGATGCTCGCCTCGTGGGATAGCGGCTTCCAGTATCCGAAACTGCGTCTGCATCGATTTGCCCAGGTGCCGCTCAATGAGCTAGAGGGTATCGTCCAGTACGGCTGCCCAATGGGCTCACTAAACGTTGAGTTGGGTAAGGATGATGCTGGATCAAAAGCGCATGCGGCGGAGATGTTTACCCTGTTCGTCGACTGGCTGGAGAAGCAATTTAGAGAGATGGGTTACGCAGAGCAGAGCCGAGATCAGGCGTTACACCTGTTGAGCGTTGCTCAAGGGGCCTCGCTGCTGAGCTATGTCTATAGCGATGGTGAGATTCTGGAGAAGGAGATGAAGCGCCTTCACGACTGGATCGAGTCACTCGAAGATAAAAAACACGGATTCTGATCTGAACTGGGCACTTTGCCTAAACTGAATACATCCCCGTCCACGCCCCTCTCTTGTAATCGATCTCAAGCCTGGAGGGTCGCATCTTCTGCGCATGAGCAGAGTCGAGATCGCGAAGCACCGGATAGTTGGCTGCAAACTCTTCCGGATTACAGACGGTTGATTGAACCGGCCTGAAGGCGACACTGAAGCGCTCGTTAACAGCGAGCGTGGGATGGTCGAAAGTGTCCTGGTGAAAATGGACCAGCTTCTTCACCACGCAGGAGAAGTAGAGCTGCATCTCAACCACCAGAGGCTGATCAAGCGTCGTCATGATTCGCTCGGCCCGCCCGGTCCACTCAATATCGAGTGGACTGCCTCGTAGCACAATTCGTGCACGGTAGCGGTTTGGATTAAGCAGCTTGTCGATGCCGTAAAGAGGGTTGAGCAGGTTGCCAAAGCTGAAATAACCGCGATGTAGATAGAGGTTCATTCTGTAACTCCATAACGCTGCTTTGGGCGGCAGCAGACGAGCACACCGCCCACTACCTATTAGACCCGCAAGATCGTTCGATTATTGCAGTGACAGACAAACGGACGCAAACAGCGGTTGCGTACAACCGCTGTGCATGGAGCAAGCTAACGTCCTTAAAGCTCGATCAATGAAGCGTGTACACCAGACTCGGCTGCAATAGCTATCAGGTCGTGGGGGCAGAGCTCCTCTGGATCGTAGGCAACAAACATCAGGTGCGCCTTTTCACTGTGCAGGTGAGGCTGCAGTCCACCAGTACGATTACCAAACGAAGCGAGCAGATCTTTCTTAGGGGAGTCGCTATTTTTGCGAGAGTTTGTTTTGGGCATCCAAGCCCAAGCAAACAGCAAAAACTTCACGCGACCGTTTATGCCTGCGGCGCCCCGAGGACTAACCGCCTTCGCTTCGCTATCCATGGCGGTCAGCGGTTGCTGATCAGATAGATCTTCATCAATATGCATCAGGATTTCAGTCGTCATCACCAATCCTCCCATCCGGGTTGCTACTAGCAATAGCTTAGTAGATTGGTTGGTAATATGGGGAGGTCATGAGAGAGATAAGTTTTATTGATCGGTTGACACGCTGCGGTGAAGTTCTGCAGACTGCAGCCATGAACAACCTCAAACCCATGGCACTACGAATGCGTTTCATGCTGCGACTACGCGGCGTGAACACGGTTCTGTGTGTATTGGGGAAGGGGTAGCGTTAGCGCAAATTAGCTGACAGCTAAGCAGGAAATCCAAAGGCCGCAGATCCGAGAGATCTGCGGCCTTTTTTATGCCCAGGGATGGGCGGTATGCCGCGGGCGCAGGGATGCGCAGGAGCGGCCTGCTTGAAATACCCGGTACTTGAAAAGGGGAAGGATGTAGGCGGATCGAGCACGCCGGGAGCGTGTGATCGATCTGTAAGGCATATGAAGGGTTTAAATGCAGCTGTGAACGCAGGAGCGGCCTGCTTGGATCATCGAAGCCCTGGTTAGGGCAGGAACAGTAGGGTGGGTTGAGCAAAGCGATACCCACCAATGGCGAAGAACGCTGACATTTGTTGGGTTTCGTTAAAACTCAACCCACCCTACGCATTACCAACGTAACGACAAAAAGGAGAGAAGTGATGAATACCCGTTTCAGTTCAATCATGCCGATTACCAACCGGCCCGAGACCCGCTTTGTTGAGGGTAAGGGCGTGTGGCTGATGGACGAGATGGGCCGACGCTATCTCGACTTCATGCAGGGATGGGCAGTCAACACGCTAGGCCACTCGCCAAAGGTCGTTGTCGATGCGATCGCAGAGCAGGCGGGGCGTCTGATGAATATCGGACCTGCCTTCTACAATGAACCGATGGTGGCACTGGCTGATCAGATCACCGCCCACAGTGGTCTCGATGAGGTCTTCTTCGCCAACAGCGGTGCCGAGGCGAACGAAGGTGCGATCAAGCTGGCACGTAAGTGGGGCACAAAACAGAAAAACGGTGCCTTCGAGATCGTCACCATGCAGAACGGATTTCACGGCCGCACGCTCGCAACGATGTCGGCCAGCGGTAAGCCGCAATTCGAACTTCTTTTTGAACCGAAGGTTCCCGGTTTCATCAAGGTGCCGTTTAACGATATCGGTGCAGTAGAGGCCGTGATCGGTGAGCAGACTGTGGCAGTGATGCTGGAGCTTATTCAGGGTGAAGCGGGCGTGATACCCGCTGATCTCGACTTTGTACAGCAACTGCGTGAGTTGACCAGTACCAACAACTGCCTACTGACGCTGACCGCCATGGATAGCGAAGCGAAGGCGGTTAGTCCGCGATAGTCGACGCCGTCTGTATATTCGTAGTTGAGAGCGTGAGCGAACGACGTAGAAGGGCTTGGATGCCCAAAACAAACTTTCGCAAAAATAGCGACTCCCCGGTTATTGATGAGATCCAGACCGGCATCGCCCGGACCGGCCAGCTATTCGCTTTTAACTACTACGGCATCGAGCCCGACATCATCACTCTCGGCAAGGGGCCGGGTGGTGGTGTGCCGCTTGCCGCGTTGGTGGCAACGCATGCGGTGAGCTGCTTCGAGCCGGGAGATCAGGGGGGCACCTTCAACGGCAATCCGGTGATGTGCGCAGCCGGATGTGCGGTGTTTGAGGCGGTGACCAGTACGCAGTTTCTCGCAACCGTCGAACAGTGTAGCGCTCAGCTGGTCGATGCACTTGAGGGATTGGCGAAAAAATATGGCCTGGGAGGCGTGCGTGGTCGGGGGCTGCTGCTGGCGCTCGACAGCGGTCCGTTATCGGCGGTGGAGATAGCTGCTGCGGCATTTGAAGGTGGTCTGCTGGTCAATGCGCCACGCACCGATACGCTCCGTTTTATGCCGCCGCTGAACGTCAGCGCGCAGGAGATTGGCGAGATGGTGGCACGGTTGGAAAGGGCGGTAGAGCAGGTTATCAGGGAGAGAGAGGGTGAATAGTTCAGTTATTAAGATAGAAAAATACCTGGTGTCGTCAGAAATAATCGACTTTGACGATATTGATGTGGCAAACAGGGCTAAACAGCTCGCAGGTGGGACCACGCTGGAGGTGGCGCAGCGCTGCTTCGAATGGGTGCGGGATGAGATCGATCACAGCAACGACATCGGCGCGCAGCAACTCACCTGCAACGCCAGCGAGGTGCTCCGAAAGGGGCACGGTCTCTGCTACGCCAAGAGTCATCTTCTGGCTGCACTGCTGCGTGCCAACGCCATTCCGACTGGTTTCGGCTACCAGCGTTTGTATGACGATGCGGGCGACTATATGCTGCACGGCTACAACATGATCCATATCGGTGAGCAGGGGTGGTATCGGGTCGATGCGCGTGGCAACAAGCCGGGTGTTGATGCGCAGTTCATGCCGCCGCGGGAGCAGCTCGCCTGGCGTGGCGATGGGCCGGGTGAGTGCGACTATCGCATCAACCTCGCCGAGCCGTTACCGCAATTGGTGAGGGTGTTGCACAGTGGGCTGACGGTCGCTGAGGCGTGGTCGTTCTTTCCAAAAAGCGTGCCGATGGGATAGCAGAGACAGGGAGTGACAAGCGTGATCGAGTATAAAAATGAGGTGCCGGACATCAAGGATTACTGGCCACTCTATCTGAGCACCGGTTGGAATGAGGTGTTCAAGATGGATGCAAACAGTGTAGAGCGTGCGATCGGCAACAGCAGCTTCGCCGTCTCGGCCTATTGGCAGGGAGAGCTGATCGGGTTTGCGCGCGCGGTCTCTGATCGGGTGATGTACGCCACCATCTACGATGTGATGGTGCTACCGGAACAGCGAGGCCGGGGAATAGGCAGTGAACTGGTCGCCAATATCACCCGTCAGTGCAAGGCGGCGGGGGTCTATAGCGTGCATCTGTTCGCCGCCGACGGCACCGAGCCGTTCTACCAGCGTTCAGGTTTTCAGGCACGTCCACCCAGCATGCCGGGTATGCGTTACGAGGCTGAAGAGGGGTAGCGCCGCTAGATCATGCTCTCATCGGTGAAGGTGTTGCGAATCGTCACGACCTCGTCGAGGCGCGAGGCGAGGGCGGCGACCGACTCCGGGCAGTATTTGATGCCGCTGTTGGCCGCCAGTTCGGCCATTGCCTGCTCCACGCTCCACGCTTTTTGTAGGGGCGGTGGCTGGTGAGCGCATCAAAGACATCGGCGACGGAGATGATGCGCGCCTCGAGGGGAATCTTCTCGCCGACCAGACCGCGCGGGTAGCCGCTGCCGTCGTACGCCTCGTGGTGGCAGATGGCGATGTTCTTAAGCATCTCGATGTAGGGGAGTTCGGCGGCATCGAAGTTATTGACGATCATCTCGATCATCTCCAGCCCCTTCTCAGTGTGGTGCTTCATCTGCTCAAACTCCTCATCGGAGAGTTTGCCGGGTTTGAGCAGAATCGCATCGGGGATGGCGATCTTGCCGATGTCGTGGGTCGGTGCGAACTGGAAGATATATTCGACAAACTCATCATCGAGACCATATCTGGGTGCAATGGTCTGGGCGATCAGGCGTGAGTAGCGCGCCATCCGCTCCAGATGGCTGCCGGTCTCGGGGTCTCGGTGGTGGGTGATTGACTGGGTGGTGCGGACAGCGGCGATCAGGGTGTCGATTGAGCGTGCCACATGGTTGATCGACAAGGAGAGCAGCTGCAGCAGCGGGTCGATGAGATTGAGTACCTCGTCGCTGAAGCAGTCGCTCTGGCGCGAGTTGACGAAGATGAAGCCGAAGAAGTTGCCGTCGAGGTACATCGGCTTGGTGTAGCTGGAGCGAAAGCCGTGCTGCGCCAGCTTCTTGCTGTGGAGCTTGTCACTGTCGTGCAGTGCGATGGGCATGTTGGCAATCACCCGCGACTGCCCCGAACGCACGATCTCCAGCAGCGATTTCGTATCGCTCAGGCGCGCCTGGTAGAAGGAGATGGGGGAGTCCTCGCCTGGACAGCGGATGAAGGTCTTAACGATGTCGCTCTGGGCATCGTAGAGCGCGACGGCGATGCGATCGACAAAGGGGTGGGCTCGTTTGACCTGCTGGTAGATGAAATCGAGCTTCTCGCTCGGCGAGAGGCGCTCGCCCAGCGCACTGAGCAGATCGCTGTGCTGATAGATGACCCTCTCTTCCATCTTATTGTCGCTCGCTCCATGGAACCGCTTGTTGTTAAAGCAGAGTGTAGTTGCTGATAGTCGAATTGACTGAGCCGCATGATCTGATTTTGTGATGGTATGGCTGGCTTGAGCCGGGGGAGGTGTAAATGCAGTATGGCCGTCGCTTACGGGCGCGATAAAGCACAAAACATAGGGTTTATGGGCGTAAATGCGCTTAAAACGTACGTTATGATAGGCGGCCCGTGTTAATATCGCCGCCTCCTTATATATAGATTCGGTTAGAGCAATGTCTGAGAAGAAGCCCACCTCACTCCACTACCACCTGCAGCAGCGCATCCTGATTCTCGATGGCGCGATGGGCACCATGATCCAGCGCTATGAGCTGGGCGAGGCCGACTACCGTGGCGAACGCTTTGCTGACTGGGCCTCTGATCTGAAGGGCAACAACGACCTGCTCAGTCTCACCCAGCCGAAGATCATCCGAGAGATCCATGAGCAGTATCTGGAGGCGGGCGCCGACATCGTCGAGACCAATACCTTCAACTCCACCAGCGTTTCGATGGATGACTACGGTATGCAGGCGCTGGTCTACGAGCTAAACGTAGCCGGTGCCAGGCTGGCGCGCGAGGCGGCCGACAAGTTCACCGCGCAGAATCCCGATCGTCCAAGGTTTGTTGCAGGTGTGCTCGGCCCAACCGGTCGCACCGCCTCGATCTCGCCCGATGTGAACGATCCGGGCATGCGTAACGTCACCTTCGATGAGCTGGTCGAGACCTACACCGAGGCGACCCGAGGCCTGATCGATGGCGGCTCCGACATCATCCTGATCGAGACCGTCTTCGACACCCTCAACGCCAAGGCGGCGATCTTCGCCGTGCGTGACTACTTCGATCAGAACGACGTCGAGCTGCCGATCATGATCTCCGGCACCCTCGCCGACGCCTCCGGTCGTACCCTCTCGGGACAGACCGCCGAGGCGTTCTGGAACTCGCTCTCGCACGCCGAGCCGATCTCCTTCGGCTTCAACTGCGCGCTCGGCGCCGCCGAGCTGCGCCAGTACGTGGAGGAGGTCTCGAAGATCGTCACCTGCCACGTCAACGTGCACCCCAACGCCGGTCTGCCCAACGCCTTTGGCGGTTACGACGAGACCCCCGAGCAGATGTCTGAGCAGCTCAAGGAGTGGGCCGAGTCGGGCTTTCTCAACATTGTCGGCGGTTGCTGCGGCACCTCGCCCGACTACATCAAGGCGATCGCCGAGGCGGTCGAGGGTATCGCGCCGCGTCCGCTGCCCGAGGTAGCAAAGCAGTGTCGTCTCTCCGGTCTGGAGCCGTTCAACATCGGCGAGGATTCGCTCTTCGTGAACGTCGGTGAGCGCGCCAATGTGACCGGCAGCGCCAAGTTCAAACGGCTGATCCTGGAGGGTGAGTATGACGAGGCACTCTCGATCTGCCTGGAGCAGGTGGAGAACGGTGCGCAGATCATCGACATCAACATGGATGAGGCGATGCTTGATGGTGAGCAGGCGATGGTCACCTTCCTCAACCTGATCGCCGCCGAGCCCGATATCGCCAAGGTGCCGGTGATGCTCGACTCCTCCAAGTGGGAGATCATCGAGGCGGGCCTGAAGTGCGTACAGGGCAAGGGGGTGGTCAACTCGATCTCGCTCAAGGAGGGTGAGGAGAAGTTCATTCACCACGCCAAGCTGCTTCGTAAATATGGTGCGGCGGTGATCGTGATGGCCTTCGACGAGGAGGGGCAGGCCGATACCTTCAAGCGAAAGACCGAGATCTGTCAGCGCTCCTACGACGTGCTGGTCAACAAGGTCGGTTACCCCGCCGAGGACATCATCTTCGATCCCAACATCTTTGCGGTCGCCACCGGTATCGAAGAGCACAACAACTACGCGGTCGACTTCATCGAGGCGACCGGCTGGATTACAAAGAATCTGCCGCACGCGATGATCTCCGGTGGCGCCTCCAACGTCTCCTTCTCCTTCCGTGGTAACAACCCGGTGCGCGAGGCGATTCACTCCGTCTTCCTCTATCACGCCATCAAGCAGGGCATGACCATGGGCATCGTCAACGCCGGCATGCTCTCGGTCTACGACGACCTGCCCGCTGAGCTGCGTGATGCCGTAGAAGATGTCGTGCTCAACCGTGATGCCGATGCCACCGACCGCCTGCTGGCAATCGCTGACAACTATCGCGGTGACGGTGCACAGGCGAAGAAGGAGGATGAGTCGTGGCGCAGCTGGGAGGTCGCAAAACGTATCGAACACGCCATGGTCAAAGGCATCGACAGCTACATCGTTGATGACACCGAAGAGGCGCGCCTCAGCTTCGAGCGCCCGATCCAGGTGATCGAAGGTCCGCTGATGTCGGGCATGAACACCGTGGGTGATCTCTTCGGCGAGGGCAAGATGTTCCTGCCGCAGGTGGTCAAGAGCGCACGTGTAATGAAGAAGGCGGTCGCACACCTGATCCCCTTTATCGAGGCAGAGAAGAGCGAAGGCGCTCAGTCCAATGGCAAGGTGCTGATGGCCACCGTGAAGGGTGATGTGCACGACATCGGCAAGAACATCGTCGGCGTGGTGCTGCAGTGCAACAACTTCGAGGTGGTCGATATGGGCGTGATGGTGCCCGCTGCCGACATCCTCGCCAGGGCGAAGGAGGAGAGTGTCGACATCATCGGTCTCTCCGGCCTGATCACCCCATCGCTTGAAGAGATGGTCCATATCGCCAAGGAGATGGAGCGCCTCGGTAACACCATTCCGATCATGCTCGGTGGCGCGACTACATCGAAGGCGCACACCGCCGTGAAGATTGATCAGCACTACCAGCAGCCGACGATCTGGGTGAAGGATGCCTCGCGTGCCGTCGGCGTGGCGCAGAACCTGATCTCCGAGGAGTATCGGGAGAGTTACCTTGCAGAGGTGAGTGCCGATTACGAGCGGGTGCGCGAAGAGTACGCCGGTCGTCAGGCCAAGGTGAGCTACGTTTCGCTGGAAGCGGCGCGTGCCAACCGCACCCCAATCGACTGGGCAAACTACCAGCCACCCGCACCGACTAAAACCGGCGTGCAGGTGTTCAAGAATATCGACCTCAACACGCTTACCGATTACATCGACTGGACCTTCTTCTTCCACGCCTGGGAGCTGAAGGGTCGCTATCCAAAGATTCTGGAAGATGCCGAGAAGGGCGAAGAGGCACGTAAGCTCTTAGCCGATGCCGAGGCGATGTTGAAAAAGATCATCGATGAAGAGTGGCTTGAGGCGCGTGCCGTGGTCGGCATCTTCCCGGCCAACAGCACCGAGGATGACGATATCGTTTTAGCGGGGATACCTGGCGAAGAGATCGCACGCTTCCACATGCTACGTAAGCAGACCAAGCAGCCCACCGGAAGGTTCAACGAATCACTCGCTGACTACATCGCGCCGATGTCGAGCCGTGTCACCGATCACATCGGTGGCTTCGCTTGCACCGCCGGTATCGGCATCGACGCCAAGGTCGCCGAGTTCGAGGCCGACCACGACGACTACAGCGCGATCATGCTCAAGGCGATCGCCGACCGTCTAGCCGAGGCGTGCGCCGAGTGGCTGCACAAAGAGGTTCGGACCAAGGTCTGGGCCCACAGTGCAGATGAAGTGCTCGATAACGAAGCACTAATCAAAGAGGAGTACCAGGGCATCCGCCCGGCACTCGGCTACCCCGCCTGCCCGGAACACACCGAAAAGGGAATCCTCTGGAAGCTGCTCAATGTCGAAAAGAACATCGAGCTGCAGATCACTGAAAGCTACGCGATGGTCCCCACTGCCGCCGTCTCCGGTCTCTACTTCAGCCACCCCGAGAGCCGCTACTTCAGTGTTGGAAAACTGAACGAAGAGCAGGTGACCGACTATGCGAAGCGAAAAGGGATGGAGCAGAGCGAAGCCGAAAAATGGCTTGCGCCCAACCTGGGCTACGAGGCGAAATAAACCAGAATGACGTACACGACTGCATGGATGCAGGATGCGAAGTAAATGCCAAGAATTGGCTGGCAGACTGATTAAGTGAGGAATGATTGTGAGCGCTATTACTAAGGATGGGAGTTGTCGGTTTATGACTGGCTTATCATGCAAGCGTTCATAATCAGCTGGGAAGGACAGACCGATAATGCCAGGGAGATAGCAACCGCACTGGCGGGAGAGGTCGAGCACATTCATGTGATCTACTCCAGCCATGCGAACACTATTGAAGAGGGTGATGGTAACTGGGTCAAGGTTCCCGACAGCTGGTTTTTTGGTAAAAAGTTTTCTCATGGCCTCGACCTGTTTAACGGTGAAATCCTTCTGCTCATTCAGGCAGATGCGCAGTGTGATGACTGGCCGCAACTGGTGAGAAGATGTCGCGCTGCCTTTGCATTAAATAAGGTCGGCGTTTGGGGACCTGCGGTTGATTACAACGCACACGACTACGATTTTTCTCAGAGAATCCGCGACAGGCGCACTCTATATCAAGCGGTAAATATTGATGCAGTCGTCACTGCATATTCCAGATGTGTGGTGGACCGCTTGCGTGAATTCTCCTATGAGCATAACAACCTCGGTTGGGGCATTGACTGGGCATCGAACTGCTATTCGCGGGTGAATAACCTCTGTGTCCTAAGAGACCGTGCCATTGATGTCGTTCACCCAAGGGAGCGAGGCTACGATGCTACGGAAGCAGAGAGTCAGATGGTGCTGTTTCTAGATCAGATGACGGAGCAAGAGAAAGTCCAGTACGCCCTGCTATCAACATATAGAAGTGTGTGCATCGCACAGGAACACTCCATGCAGAGCAGTCAGTAAGTGGCTCTTATCAGAGTGGTTGAGCACCAAGCCAACTGATACGTCTGGACGCTTACGAGAAAGCGTAACGGCAGGAGCGGTGGCAACGTCACAGAATCGACCTGAAGCCGATGCCCTCGCTGACCGCCATGGATAGCGAAGCGAAGGCGGTTAGTCCGCGATAGTCGACGCCGTCTGCCTATTCGTAGTTGAGAGCGGGAGCGAACGACGAAGAACCGCTTGCTTGGGCTTGGATGCCCAAAACAAGCTTCCGCAAAAATAGCGACTCCCCGACGGCGAAATGGTAACCGTTTTTGGTTCAGGGAGTTTTTCTGCATTGCTTAATGAAATGGGAACCTATACTAGGAATCTGTTCCATGTTCTAGAGATTGATGATGCGCAGGGTGCTAAGAGGGGTTGGGTTAATTCATGGGAGTTCGGGCTTGGGAATGGGTGGCAGAGATCGACGCATCAATCTGCAGGTTTTCCATTTCACTCAGGATTTGGTGTCGATGATGTTGATGATGTGACGCGTGAGATAGCATTAATTGTCGATAATCTTGGTGATGAGTTTGTTTATGGCGAAGATATTTTTTCGACAAATGATAGCTTGTATTATTTAACGCCAATAGACGCTAAAGAATTGATGGGAAAATTACATGAAAATCATGGAATGAAGCTTGTTTTGAATGAAGACGGGTCGTTGGAAGGTGTGGGAAAAATTCACAGAAAAAAAGGGAGGGGTGATGAGGGCGTCTTCATTATATACGGCTACAAATGCAAGACATTTAACGCCAGAAGAGGTGGCAGAAACATTCATTCCTGTGCCCCAGTTTATTCAGCTTACAAAGAGATCTCACTCGATTTTATTAGGGCCGCGTGGTTGCGGAAAAACAACTCTATTGAAGATGCTTACAAGACCAGCAATAAACTCGTGGAGAAATAATGACGGTGGAGGATCAAAGCAGATTATGTCTCCTGAGTTTGAGGCAATTTATGTTCCGTCCGATGTGAGGTGGGCGCAGGAGATGTTGAGCATAGAAAAAAGTAAAAGGCTTGATAGTAATAACATGGCTGTGCTGCAGCGGGCCTATGTTGTAGCGAGCCTTATACGTGCATGGATAGATGCCATATCTTACAAGCTAAACAATAATAAAGAAAAGCAGATAAAAGTAAGTCGAGCGCTGACCGCCATGGATAGCGAAGCGAAGGCGGTTAGTCCGCGATAGTCGACGCCGTCTGCCTATTCGTAGTTGAGAGCGCGAGCGAACGACGAAGA
>NZ_MPRL01000096.1:0-8342 GCF_002020875.1 Solemya pervernicosa gill symbiont
TCGTCGTTCGCTCCCGCTCTCAACTACGAATATGCAGACGGCGTCGACTATCGCGGACTAACCGCCTTCGCTTCGCTATCCATGGCGGTCAGCGATGGATGCGGTGCGCCACTTTACCTGCGGCGCTGTTGATCGGGGCGAGCGACCTGCCATCGCCACTGCCATTGCCAAATATCATCTCACCGAGCGGATGCGTAAGGTGGTTAATGACGGTATGGATGTGCTGGGTGGCCGCGGTATCTGCATGGGGCCGCACAACTTTCTGGGGCGTATCTATGAGGCGATCCCGATCAGCATCACCGTTGAGGGGGCCAACATCCTGACAAGAAACCTGATCATCTTTGGTCAGGGCGCGCTCCGTGCTCACCCCTACCTGCTGACCGAGATGGAGGCGGCCGCACGGGGTGACGCGGTGGCGTTTGATCGCAGTTTTGGTGCCCATCAGCGCCATCTGATCTCCAATCTGGTGCGCGGCTTTGTCTATGCACTGAGCGATGGGCGTCTCAGTTCCACACCACAGAGTCGCCTGAAACGTCACCTGCAGCGCTTGAACCGACTCAGTACAGCACTGGCGGTGTGTGCTGATCTGATGTTGATCGGTCTGGGCGGCGAGCTAAAGCGTCGTGAACGTCTCTCGGCGCGCCTTGGCGACATGCTTAGCCAGCTCTATATCGCCTCGGCGGCGATTAACCACTTTCGCGACCACGGTGCCCACAACGAGGAGCGACCACTGCTCGACTGGGTGGTTAATGATGCCGTGGCGCGCGGCGAGCAGGCGCTGTTTGAGCTGAGTCATAACTGCCCACGTCCTCTGATCGGCTGGTTGTTGCGCCAGCTGCTGTTGCCCCTTGGACGCAAGGCGCGCCACCCCTCAGATAGCGAAGAGCAGCAGTTGGCGGAGCTACTACTGCAGCCGTCAACACTGCGTGATCAGCTCACTGCCGGAATCTATCTTCCCGAAGCGAGCCACGAACCGCTTGCCCAGCTGGAGCGGGCGCTCTCACTGGCAGCCGAAACAGCACCGCTGGAGCGACGGCTGCGCAAGGCGCAGCGCCACGGCGTGGTGAGTGGTCGTGATGAGCTGGGCCTGATCAATCAGGCGGTGGCCAAAGGGGTCTTCTCCAAAGATGAGGGGGCGCGAATGGCGGCGGCAGTTAATGCACGCCGTGAGGCGATCACCGTGGATGATTTTGCACCGCAGCAACTACAGGGGGTGAGTGATGAAAAGAGCCAACAGTCAGCCTAAGGCGCGACCGGTCTATGTGGTTGATGGCAGTCGCACGCCGTTTCTCAAGGCACAGGGTCCGGGGCCGTTGGCTGCTGCCGATCTTGCTGTGGCTGCAGCCAGATCACTATTGATACGCCAGCCCTTTGAGGCCGAACAGATCAATGAGGTGGTGCTTGGCTGCGTGATGCCGGGGCCCGATGAGGCGAATATCGCACGGGTGGTCGGGCTGCGACTCGGCCTGCCACAACAGACCCCTGCCTGGACGGTGCAGCGCAACTGCGCCTCGGGCCTGCAAGCGGTTGATTCGGCCTACCAGTCGATTGCCAGCGGTCGTAGTGAGCTGGTGTTAGCGGGTGGTGTCGAGGCGATGAGCCGAGCACCGCTACTACTGAGTGTGTTGATGAGCCACTGGTTCTACCACTGGAGTCGGACGCGTAGCTTTGGCGCTCGTGTGCAACTACTCGCTGAGCTGCGACCGGCCCATCTGCAGCCGGTGATCGCACTCCTGCGTGGACTGACCGATCCGGTGGTCGGTCTCTCAATGGGGCAGACCGCCGAGCTGCTGGCGCACCGTTTTGGTATCGAGCGCGAGCAGATGGATGAGTATGCACTTGAGAGCCATCGTCGACTCGGTGAGGCGCAGGATGGTCGTTGGCTGGATGAGATTGAACCACTCTACCTGAGTGACGGCACCATTCTTAAAGACGATAACGGCTTGCGCCGCGATAGCGATATGGCGGCGATGGCCTGGTTACGACCGGTCTTCGATCGCCCCGTTGGTCATGTCACCGCTGGTAATAGTGCTCAGGTGAGTGATGGCGCGGCGATGCTACTACTCGCCTCGGCTGACGCCGTGGATCGTTACGGTTTGAAGGTGCTGGGACGCATCACAGATCTGGTCTGGTCGGGACTCGATCCGGCCGAGATGGGACTGGGCCCCGCCTATGCGATGAGTACGCTACTCAAACGTCACCACATGCGTCCCGATCAGGTCGATTTCTGGGAGATCAACGAGGCGTTTGCCGCCCAGGTACTTGCCTGCCAGAGCGCCTGGAATAGCGACTCGTTCTGCCAGCATGAACTCGGGCGTGAAAAATCGCTTGGCGCCATTCCCGAACAGCAGCTCAACGTCGATGGCGGTGCCATCGCCATCGGCCATCCGGTGGGTGCCAGTGGTGCACGGTTGGTGCTGCACCTACTTAAAGTGCTCGAACGTGAAGAGGCGCATCGCGGTATCGCCTCACTCTGTATTGGTGGTGGGCAGGGTGGTGCGGTGATGTTGGAGCGTACTGGGGGTGGGGCATGAGTGACAAACACTGGCAGCTACAGCGCAGCAGTGACGGCTATGCATGGCTGATGCTCGATCGCTTTGATCGTGATATCAACGCGCTCTCCAGCGAGGTGCTTGAGGGGCTCGATGAGCAGCTGACATCGCTGGAGCGACAACCGGCCAGAGGACTTGTGATCGCCTCGGCCAAGGCCAACGGTTTTATTGCCGGTGCCGATGTAGAGCAGTTCCGTGGCCTCGACGATGAAGAGACGGCACTTGATCTGATTCTGCATGGTCAAGACCTGATGGAGCGTATCGAAAACTTACCCTTTCCTACCCTGGCGCTGATCCACGGCTTTGCTCTGGGTGGTGGACTGGAGCTGGCACTCGCCTGTAACTACCGCATCGCAGAACAGCAGAGTCGACTGGGACTACCCGAGGTGAAGCTCGGCATACACCCCGGCTTTGGCGGCACGCTACGACTGCCGCAGCTGATCGGTCATCTGCCAGCACTGGAGCTGATGCTCAGCGGTCGGAGTCTCTCGGCAAAGGCGGCCAGACGAATCGGGCTGGTTGATCAGGTGGTGCCGCAACGTCAGCTCCACGATGCGGCTGAACAGCTGATTAGACGTCCCCCCAAACAGCATCGTCCTGTCTGGCATAAACGCATGATGGGTACTTATCTTTTGCGTCACCTTATCGAACCGATACTGATGCGTCGTGTAAAACAGCGGGTGAGGGCGGATCACTATCCGGCCCCCTTTGCGTTGTTGAAACTGTGGCGACGTTACGGAGCAGAGAAGCGCCAGGCGACTGCCGAGGCGCTCTCGGTTGCACGACTGATCTGTGGTGAGACGGCGCAGAGTCTGGTGAGGGTCTTCTTCCTGCAGGAGAAGTTTAAACGTCAGGGTGACAAATCGCTCTTCAAAGGACGTCATATTCATGTGGTCGGTGCCGGTGTAATGGGCGGGGATATCGCCGCCTGGTCGGCACTGCAGGGTTTTCGTGTCACCTTGCAGGATCGCGATGCAGCGGTTCTGGCCCGAGCGGTAAAACGTGCCCACGATCTGTTCAATAAACGGCTTAAACAGCCGCTGGCGGTGACCGCCGCGATGGATCGATTGATACCCGATCTGCGAGGTGAGGGTGTGGCCCATGCCGATCTCTTCATTGAGGCGATTATCGAAGATGCAGCCGCCAAGCAGGGACTATTCCGCGAACTGGAGACACGTGCGAAACGAAACGCGATCTTTGCCACTAATACCTCGAGTATTCCGCTTGAGGTGCTGGCCGATGGCATGAGCCACCCGGAGCGGCTGGTCGGTATTCACTTTTTCAATCCAGTGGCGAAGATGCAGCTGGTGGAGGTAGTGGTGGGTGAACGCAGTGGACGCGATGCGGTGAAAAAGGCCTGCGCCTATGTGCGTCGTATTGAACGTCTACCGCTACCGGTTAAGAGCTCGCCAGGATTTCTTGTTAATCGTGTCTTGATGCCCTATCTGCTTGAGGCGGTGGCGCTGGTCGAACGTGGCGTACCCGCTGCGCGTATTGATCGTGCGGCACTCGAATTTGGTATGCCGATGGGGCCGATACGTCTGGCCGATACGGTTGGTCTCGATATCTGTCTGGCCGTGGCGGGAGTGCTGAGTGAACCGCTCAATCTGGCGGTGCCGACGCTACTGCGTGAGCGAGTGGCCGAGGGGCGGCTGGGCGTGAAGAGTGGCAACGGCTTCTATCGCTATCGTAACGGTCAGCCGGTCGTGAAGGGCCAGGTCGATGGCAGCGGTCTGACACGACGTGAGATTACCGAACGATTGATCGGCCGTATCACCAATGAAGCGCAGGCGTGTCTGCGTGATGGCATTGTCAGTGAGGCCGATCTGGTTGATGCCGGTATTGTTTTTGGCACCGGTTTTGCGCCGTTTCGTGGCGGCCCCCTTAACTTTCTTCGAAACCGACCCGAACCCGATGAGGTGACGCCCCGTCATGGTGTGGTGGTCAGTGGAGGTGTGTGATGAAACAGCTCGATTTAATCTGCCCCGGTGATGCCGGTACCCTGGCGGGGCTGTTCCGTGAACGGGTTGAGGCGAGCCCCGATAAGTGCGCCTATATCGAATATGACCGTGAGGCGCAGAGCTGGCGAAACTACAGCTGGCAGACGATAGCCGATGAGGTGGCGCGCTGGCAGGCGGCGATGAAGATCGATGGCCTCAAGTCGGGTGATCGTATTGCACTGATGTTACATAACGGGCGTCACTGGGTGATCTTCGACCAGGCCGCGCTGGGGCTGGGACTGGTTACGGTGCCGCTCTACGTCGATGACAATCCGGGCAATATCGCCTTCATCCTTCACGATGCCGGGGTACGGCTGCTGCTGGTCGAACGGGATGAGCAGTGGCAGGCACTGCATCCCTATATGGACCAGCTCGATGAACTTCAGCATGTGGTAACCCTGCAGCGGGGGAGTGATACCAAGGGGCACTTGCGTCGTGTTGATAGCTGGCTACCCGAGCAGCCATACCAGATGCAGTGCAACGAGAGTGGTGCCGATGAGCTAGCGACGATCGTCTACACCTCTGGTACCACCGGACAGCCGAAGGGGGTGATGCTGAGTCATCGCAATATCCTCTTCGACGCCTTTGCCGGAGTTGAGCAGGTGCAGGTCTATGAAGACGATCTGTTTCTCTCCTTCCTGCCGCTCTCACACACACTGGAGCGAACCGCCGGTTATTACATTCCGGTGATGACTGGCGCCACCGTTGCCTTCTCCCGTTCGATCGAGGAGCTGGCGGAGGATCTTCAGGTGATACGACCGACAGTACTAGTAAGTGTGCCGCGTATCTTCGAGCGTATCTTCAATCGCACCCGGGCGAAGATGAAAGGACGTTCCGCCTCAATCCAGAAACTGTTTGAGTGGGCAGTCACCGTCGGTTGGGCGCGTTTTCAGCATCGCCAACACCGTGCGCTGTGGAGTCCGCAACTGCTGCTCTGGCCGCTGCTCAAGCTGCTGGTGGCCAACAAACTACTCAATCGTCTCGGTGGACGTCTGCGTCTGGCAATCAGTGGTGGTGCGCCCCTCTCGCCGGCGGTCTCCCACGCCTTCGTCGGCCTGGGCGTGCCGCTGCTTCAGGGCTATGGACTGACCGAGTCGAGTCCGGTGATCAGTGTCAATTCGCCCAAGGATAATCTGCCCGAGAGCGTTGGCACACCGCTGCCCGGTGTAGAGACGCGTGTCGATGAGCGTGGTGAGTTGCTGGTGCGTGGACCCAATATCATGCTCGGCTACTGGCATCAGCCACAGGCGACGCGGGAGATGATCGACAGCCACGGCTGGTTGCATACGGGAGATCTCGCCGCGATTGATGCCGGTGGGCATCTGCATATCACCGGTCGGGTCAAGGAGATCATCGTGCTCTCCAATGGTGAGAAGGTCTCACCTGCCGATATGGAGTTGACGTTGTCACTCGATCCACTCTTTGAACAGGTGATGATTGTAGGTGAGGGGCGCCCCTATCTGAGTGCGCTCTGTGTAATGGATGTCGATGCACTACGTGATTTGGCGCGCGAGCTCGACATCGGTGGTGACCGAGATCGGTTGTTGAGTCATAACCGGATCGTTGCGACGGCTAAGGCGCGACTTGTATCGGCGCTGGGTGACTTCCCAGGCTATGCGAAAATTCGTCGCATTACCCTGATAGGGGAGACGTGGAGTATTGAGAATGGTTTGATGACACCAACGTTAAAGGTAAAGCGTGATCAGATTGAGCAGCGTTATCACGATCAGATCGAACGTATGTACGCCGGCCACGAGTCAGTACAAGCCTGATGTGGGGCGTTAACGTTCAGTCGATTTGATTTTATACATCGCATGGTCGGCCTGTTTGAGCAGTGTTTCGACACACTCACCATCATCGGGAAAGAGGGCGATACCGATCGATACGCCGACGCTGATCGATTGACCGTCGATTTCCATAGGGCGCTTGATGGAGGCCGTGATCTTTTTCACGGCGATTCTGGCATCGCTGCTCGATTCAACTGAGGGGAGGATGGCGACAAACTCATCACCACCGATGCGCGCCACGGTGTCACTTTGACGAAGCGAGGCCTGGATGCGGCGTGCAACCGTCTGTAGCACCACATCACCTACATCGTGGCCATGCTGGTCGTTGATCGGTTTAAACCGATCCAGATCGATAAACAGTAGCGCCAGCAGGGCATTGTTGCGTCTTGCCTGATCGAGCACAGTAGTGAGTCGGTCGATGAAGAGTGAGCGGTTGGGAACGCCGGTGAGTTGATCGAAGTTGGCCTGGTGCCAGATGCGCTCTTCCTGTGCTTTGCGCATGGTAATGTCGGAGAAATTGACCACCGCCCCCACCAGTTTGTCGTCATCGAAGAGCGGGTTGGCGCTAAACTCGACCGTGATGTCCTCACCGTCACCGCGTTTAAACATTTCGCTATCGCTATAGACAGCAACCCCCTCACTCCATGCCTTACGCATGCTGCACTGTTCAGAAGAGAGGTGCTCTCCATTGCTGTTACGGTGGTGCATAAAGCGGTGAGACTCCTGGCCGATGACCTGACCGGGTCTGTCGTATCTGAGCATTTGCAGGGCGGCAGAATTCATGAAGGTGATCTTGCCGCGGTGGTTAAGACCGAAAATGCCCTCGCTGACCGCCATGGATAGCGAAGCGAAGGCGGTTAGTCCGCGATAGTCGACGCCGTCTGCATATTCGTAGTTGAGAGCGTGAGCGAACGACGAAGAAGAAATAGCGACTCCCCGCACCAGTGGAGTTCATCATCAGCTGTAACTTCTCCTCGGCCCGTTTTCGAATCTGAACCTCACTCTGCAATTCACGGGTACGCACCTTAACCAGATGCTCCTGATCGTCGCGGGCCTTTTCGAGTACGCCTTCATGTCTGAGGATGAGTCTGACCGTGGTGGCGGAGAGCAGACTGAGGGCGAACCAGGCGATGAGGTGAATCAGGTTGGTGTTAAAACGCTGCTCGAAGGTCGCTGCACTGTATTGGGCGAGCGGAAATGAGACGCTGATGCCGCCACGTATATCGCCTACCTGATACCCCTGTTTCTCATGACACTTCATACAGGCAGGTTTCACATCCAGTGGCGCCATGTAACGGACCATCTGCTCCTGATCGCTCTTAACGCTCTCAAGCACCTCGCCCTCACCCTGTTCGAAAAGGTTCAATGCATCCCGTTCCCAGGGATCGGGCTCATTGATTGGATTGAGTGGTTTGAGACTGGTTAGTCTGACGTAGAACTGCTCCTTCTCCTTCAACAGGTCGGTGAGCTGTCGCGTCATGTAGGCAGGGTTGATCGCGGTCAGTTTGATACCGGAGGGGGTCTCGATATCTCGTTCAGGCACTTCGAGATAGGGATTGGGAGGTGTGGCCTGGCTCGTTTTGGCATAGATGACGCCGTGTTGTGCTACCCATAAACGCGCTGTTTCGATGATTTTGTAGGTGTAGCGGCCACGTTCCAGAGCGAGATTGAGGGCCTGCCTTTCGATAGCGTTGATGTTCCACCACCAGCTGAAACCGACCAGCAGCGATACCAATACTACCCAGAGGGGCCAGTAGAGCAGTAGTGCAGTGTGGTTTTTTGAGGATGGCATCGGTATCAAATTGTCATGAACGATATAAGTTAAACCTACCACGATTTGAGGGGGTATATACCACAATTAATTCGGGTATCTAGGCAGCATAGGGCTGCCATTGATTAGGTTGATTTCGGGGAGTCGCTATTTTTGCGGAAGCTTGTTTTGGGCGTCCAAGCCCAAGCAAGCGGCAAATACTTAACGCGACCGTTTATGCCTACGGCGCCCC
>NZ_MPRL01000097.1:0-7257 GCF_002020875.1 Solemya pervernicosa gill symbiont
TCTTCGTCGTTCGCTCGCGCTCTCAACTACGAATATGCAGACGGCGTCGACTATCGCGGACTAACCGCCTTCGCTTCGCTATCCATGGCGGTCAGCGGTCGTTGATCCGGTAGAACGGCAGGTCGATCCGCTCGCCACCGACGATGTCGACAGCCTCATTACGCTGCAGATAGCGCAGGCACGGGACCAACCCACTGCGTCGAGTGAAGATGTAGTCATCATCAAGCACCATCACGTAGCGTGTCTCGACCGCCTCCAGCGCCCGCTGCCTTCCAGCTGAGACGCCCGAATCGAAGGGCATTGTGATCGTCGTGACTCCGTCCAGCTGTAGCTGCTCGGCGCTGTCGTCGACCACCACAATTCTGACTCTCGGGTAGAACTGCTGAATCGACTCAACCAGCCGTCGCAGCGCTAGTGGTCGCTCGAACGTTTTGATCGTGATGGTCAACTGCGACAATAGCTCTGCATTCTGTTCGGGCTGCGCAAGGAAACGATCAAACAGTTTCTGCAGGGCCAACTCAGCTGCGATCACAGCTCTGTAAATATGACAAAAGAGCGCGCGCATCGGCCCCTCAACCAACCACCGCTTAAGTCGTGTTCGCAGTTTCACAACTCCCCCGCACGCGCCTCAAGACGCCTCGCCTTGCGTCGATCCATGCGCTCCTTCAAGCCCATCAACAGATCCCACTCCACCGGCACAATAAATAGGGTGAGGAAGGTTGCGGTGGCAAGACCGGTAACAAAGGTTGAGGCCATCGCGCCCCAGATCAGCGAGTAGCTGGGGATACCGATTGCCATCGGCAGCAGGCCGAGAGTGGTCGTCAGCGTAGTCAGAACAATCGGGCGCAACCGTACTCTTATCCCCTCTCTAATCGCCTGCTGGCGTGACAGTCCTGAGCGGTAACCACGATTGATGAAATCGATCAGCACCAGCGCATCGTTCACTACCACGCCGGTAACACCAACAACGGCGATGAAACTGTTCACGGTGAAGAGCGACTGGGTCAGCATCTTGCCAAAGACCACGCCGATGATGGAGAAGACCACCGCCGAGATAACAATCATCGGTTGCAGGTAGGAGTGGAACTGGGTGGCCAGGATCAGGTACATCAGTAACACCGCCAGACCGAAGGCGTAGGTGAGTGAGGTGTAGGAGCGCTGCGTCTCCTCGAACTCACCACCGAAGACCAGCGTCGAGCCCGGATAGTTCTCACGAATACCCTGATAGTAATCCTTCACCCAGGCGACCACGGTTGGACTGGAGAAGGGCGCGCCGGTTTTGATGTTGGCGGTAATCGTCAAGCTACGCTGCTTCTGGTAGCGATGTAACTCACCCGGTTCGACCACCGCTACCGGCTCGACAAGATCACCCAGATAGACCGGCCCCGAGGGGTGCTGTAGCAGCGGCACATCGAGTGCGGCCTCAGGACTATCGAGGAAGGTGGGATCGACCCGCAGCTTGAGATCGATCTCCTCCTCGGCGGCACGAAACTTACCGATAAAGCGACCGTCGAGCACCGAGGCAGCAAGACGCGCTGCATCGGCAGTGGTCAACCCATGCTCCTGGGTCCGCGCCTGATCGACCACCATGCGAAACACACGCGCGGGTAGACCACTATCATCCTCGAGCTGGGTGAGATGTTCGGCAAACTGTTCGTTTCCACGTAGCGCCTGCAGGACATCCTCGGCCAGTCCGTTCACACTCGCCTCGTTATCGCCGACAATGCGCACGTTAAGATCCTTGCCCGCTGGCGGACCATCCTTCTCTGCACGCACCTTGATCTCGAATCCATTACCGGCAAAGCGCTCGACCAGCCGCTCTCGCATCCGTTCCAGATGGGCCTGTGCACCCTCGAAGGCGCGCTGATCCTTTTTCGGCAGCGCCACCATCACCGTGCCGCGATTGTGGCCAAACTCCTGCTCATAATCTTCGGTCACCGAAAAACCGCCAAAGCCTGCCGCCGAACGTGCGTAACCCTCGCCATCGGCCATCACAAAACGCGCCATCTCTTTGGTCTTTTTCGCTGTCTCCTCAATCGAGGTATCGGCCGATCCTTCGATGAAGGCGTAGTAGAGGTTGTAGTCGTCGGGGAAGAACTTGATGCGAATCAGCGAGGAGGCACCGGTTATCGACATCACCAGAATGGAGATGGCAACAAAGAAGGCGACCACCACCAACGAGACACTGGTGATACGAAAACGCATCGTTACGTTGACGATCCGTTCGGTGATGTTGCGTAGCGGACGCATCAGCGCATTATCGTGATCCTCATCGGGCACATGACCCGGCTTCGGTCCGTAGTCTCGGTAGTGGAGCGGTAGAATCAGTAGACACTCGATCAGCGAGGCGATAATCGCAAAGCTGACCGCCTTCGGGATCAGGGCGAAGAATTCACCCGTCGAGCCGGTCATCAGCAGCATCGGCAGGAAGGCAGCAACGGTGGTGGCAGTGGCCGCGATGACCGGAATCATCACCTCGGAGGTGCCATCGATAATCGCCTTAGAGAGATCATCCCCCTTCTGCACATGGCGGTAGATATTCTCCACCACCACGATCGCATCATCGACGACGATGCCGGAGACGAGCACGAAGGAGAAGAGCGTGATCTCATTGAGCGAGTTGCCTGTCAGCTTCATCAAAATCATCGTGACCAGGAAGGCGAAGGGGATACCGACGGTGGTCAATGCTGCATTGCGAAAGCCCATGAAGTACCAGATGATCAGGCTCACCAGCACGATTCCGAGCGCCATGTTCCAGCCCAGGGTGCTGATCGACTCCTCGATATAGGTCGATGAGTCCTGGGTCAGGACAACCTCAACCCCCTGCTTCTGTAGCACCGGAATAAAGCCGCTAACCACTCGGTCGATCCCATCAAAGATGGTCAGTGCATTGCCATCCTCGGTCTTGAGAATCTTGAGTGTGACGCCATCACGGCCATTGACCGAGGTGATCACATGCGGATCACGATGGGAGATCTTCGCATCACTCGCCACATCGCTCAGCTTGACGAAGGAACCGTCCTGATCTCGGCGTATAACGGTATCGAGCACCTGCTCACGATCACGGAACTTCTCATCGACCTTGACCACGTACTCGCCGGAGCCATCGGTGAAGTCGCCCGCCGGGATCGAGACGTTGGCCGCCTCTAGCGCGGCCGCCACCTGCTCGTAGCTGATGCCCTGCGCATTCATGCGCCCGATATCGAGATAGACGTGGAACTCGCGCTGGTACTCCCCCTCCAGCACCACCTCCTGCACCCCATCGACCTGCTCAAGCGGTATCTTCAGCTCCTTGGCCATCATCGAGAGCGCACGGTTGGAGCGCTCGCCAACCAGGTTGACCGAGACCACCGGCAACCAGTCGGCGGTCTGGATCATGGTGAAGCTCGGCGGCTCGACCATATCGGGTAGATCACCGAGCATCGAGAGCACGCGGAACCGCAGCTCGTCATAGCGCGCATCGTAGTCGACATCATCACGGAACTTGACCACGATCACCGAGAACTCACGCGAGGAGTTGGCACGGATGAACTCGACATCCTCCAACCCCTCGAGCGACTCCTCGATCTCGCGGGTCACCAGCGCCTCCACATCGCTCGGCGAGGCGCCCGGGTAGAAACTGGAGATCAACACTTTGCCGAAGTTGACCTGCGGGTAACGCTCGACCGGTAGCTCCATCACCGAGAAGGCACCGGCAACGATCAGCAGCACGAAGACCAGATTAAAGAGGACGTTCTGCTTGAGGGAGAATTTAACGACCGGGCGCATCGGTTACTCGCCCCCACGCAGGATGAAGCGATCACCCGCTTTGATCTGCGGCGAGGCGAGGCGCAGATAGCGCTGCTCGCTATCTGTATTGTGAACACCGAGCTGTACGACCCTGATTCGCTCGCCATCCTCTCGGGTCAGCCAAAACTCGTCATAACTCTCCTCTACCGCCGCAGCGGGAAGCGTTACCGCACCGCTACGCTCTGGTAGTTTCAGATCGAGCAGCAGTCGCAGACCGCCACGCCGTTCGGGTAGCTCTCCCGCCAACTGCAGCTCGACCACGATCTTGCGCGTATCTTGATCGAAACCGGGATTAATCCGGTATAGGGTCGCTGCAACACTCACGCCCCAGTCTGGCAGGGTCAGCTCAAGTTGATCCTGCTGCTGTCGTATTGCCGCGAACTGACTCGGTGTCAGGGCAAAGGGGACCAGCAGCTGTGAGAAATCGGCCACCTCCCCCAGCACTTCGCCCTCATTCACCCGCTGGCCGGGCTCGATCAGACGACTGGTCACTCGCCACCCGATGGGTGCCGTAACTGCGGTTCGCTGCAGCCGCTCCGCCAGGGTTTTCTCATGCACCTTCAGCTCAGCCAGACGCAGGCGGCTATCGCGCAGCTGCTGCTCCAACTCATCAAGGCGCGACTTGGAGGCACTCCCCTTACTGCTCAGCTCCCGGTAGCGCTTGGCCTCGAGCTTGTCGTAATCGATACGCGAACGCAGTTGTTTCTGCTGGATACGATTCGCCTCGATATCGAGCTTGATAAAAGTTGGATCAAGCCTTGCAAAGAATCCCTTCGGGCCGATTACATCCCCGACATCTGCATTCGCACTCAACACCTTGCCACTGCTCTCAGCCACCAGCGGCAACCGCGCATGGGCACGTGAGAAACCAGTTAGGGAAACCTGGCGAAAGGCGGGCTGTGCCGTTACCACCGTCTGCGACTCTTCGGCACCCTGCACACTCACTACCGACGCACCGAACAGCAACGTCGAAATCAGCAATCTCATCATCTTCATCATCCGTTACTCCCCTGCTTGAAGCTGCTGACACCTGCCAGTGAAAATCTCACCACATGGTCGACCAACGCGTCGACACGTTCTCTAATCGCTGGAACTTCGGGATGGAGACGGGCGATCAACGGCTGCGCGTGGTAGTAGTAGAGCACCTGTCCGGCGATACTCGAGGCGCAGTTGAGTACCACTTCCGGTTCGGCATCAGGACCGAGCATCGCGGTAACGATATCCTGCAGCTCCTCGGCATCGGCGGCGATGTAGGCCTGCACGATATGGTCGAGTGCTTCAGTAGGCCGGGCCATCTCCATCAGATAGATAGCGGCGATATCACCCGCCTCCCGCTGATCCTCCTCGCAGTAGTAGAGCTCCTCGAAGAAGGCACGAACATAGATAGCCAACCGCTGCTCGGGGGGTTCACTACGCGGCAGAAATGGTGTGCGATAGGCGCGTACCGCCTCAAAAACACGATCGAAAATCGAGGCGTAGAGGTTACGCTTATCACCAAAATGATAATTAACAGCGGCGATATTCGCCCCCGCCCGGCTGCAGATCTCACGCACCGTCGCCGCCTCAAAACCACACTCGGCAAAGACCGCCGTCGCCGCCCGCAGCAGACGCTCGCGGGTATTCTCAACCTCTTGCTCTCCCATACTCCCCCTACCTATTTCAAACAACCGTTTGAAACAAGCATATGAAACCCTCCCGGAAATTCAAGTATGAAGTGAAGCGGTATCCGATTAGTTCGCTTTGCCTAGAGCTGCTCGGCTCCTTTATCATCCCCTTTCAAATGGACATCACACCACAGGGAGAGACATGGTGAACCGAATCACCCTCCACTCAGCATTACTGCTGGCACTCTTCGCCTGCTCATCGATAAGCCACGCCGCCGATGAGGCACGCCAGCTCTTCAGTGCGCTGAAGCAGCAGGTCTATCAGGTACGGGTACTCGACACCTACACCTCGGATCAGTCGAGCATCGGCTCCGGCTTTCTCGTCACTGCAGATGGTCATATAGCCACCAACTATCACGTCGTCTCAAGCTATGTGCAGAAACCAGAGAATTTCCGGCTCGAGGTAAAACAGCACGACGATACCCACCTACAAGCGAAGTTGGTTGGTTTCGACATCATTAACGACCTGGCAATTCTTCAGATCGAACAGCGCGAAACCGCCTACTTTTCAATCAGCGATGGAGGCCCTCAACAGGGCGAGCGCATCTACTCAATCGGTAATCCCCACGATCTCGGCATGACGATTATCGAAGGCAACTATAACGGTCTGGTTGAAACCTCACGTTACGACCGCCTCCACTTCTCCGGCTCGCTCAATCCCGGCATGAGCGGTGGCCCCGCCGTTAATCAGGCCGGCCGCGTGGTCGGTATCAACGTCTCCAAGGGGGGCGAGCATATTAGTTTCCTGGTACCGGCGATCAAACTCCGACAGCTTATCGACAACCTCTCTGATTCGACCCCATCGAGCGAGTACCAGAGACAGATCGGCAAGGCACTATTCAGTGATCAGAATCAGTTCTACAGCTCTCTTTTCAACGCAAAAACACCGCTGACTCCATTTGGCGAACTGCTGTTACCCGGCCAGCTCAAGCAGTCACTCAAGTGCTGGGGCCACGCCGAGGAGAGTCCGGAGATCCGCTACAGCAGCTTTCATAAACACTGCAAAAGCCAGGACAATCTCTATATCGACAGCGATTTCAGAACCGGTACCTTCGTCTACAACTATGAGTGGTTCGATGCCGATCGGTTAAACACAGCACAGTTCTACAACACACTGGAGAAACGCTTCGAACACCCCCGCTTCGGGAACACCAGTGACAAGGAACGCATCACCGAGTTTGCTTGCACAACCCATTTTGTCACCCTCGCAGACCATTCATGGAAAGTTTCTAATTGTCTGCGCAGCTACCGCGACTACGCGGAGCTCTACGACGCTTCACTATTGATGGTCTCGGTCGACGAGTATGAGAAGGCTGCGTTGATCACAGTGGGTGCCAGCGGCATTAGCAAGCAGAACGCCCTCTCGCTCTTCAAACTGTTTATGGAGTCGATGCAATGGAAGAGCTAGTTGTTCAGGTCGGCACCCGTCACGGTCGAGTGGCCGAGGTTTTTAGAAGTGGTGGTGAGCGCATCACCTTCGGACGTGGATACGACAACAGCCTCATCCTCACCGATCCTTATATAGCCCCCACTCAGGTCGCCGTCGAACAACGCGATGGCGAGTGGTTCGTTGATGTGCTCGATGATACCAATCCGACCCGGCTCAACAGCCATGAGATCAGCGGCGCAGGCCATGCCATCGCCTCGGGTGATCAACTCTCGATCGGGCGCTCAAGATTAACGCTCTTCTCAAGCAGCCAGCCGGTATAGGGGAGTCGCTATTTTTGCGAGAGTTTGTTTTGGGCATCCAAGCCCAAGCAAACAGCAAAAACTTCACGCGACCGTTTATGCCTGCGGCGCCCCG
>NZ_MPRL01000098.1:0-6722 GCF_002020875.1 Solemya pervernicosa gill symbiont
TTCGTCGTTCGCTCCCGCTCTCAACTACGAATATGCAGACGGCGTCGACTATCGCGGACTAACCGCCTTCGCTTCGCTATCCATGGCGGTCAGCGGCTGTCAGCTAGCACAGGGTTACTACTACGCTCGCCCACTACCGGCTGATGAGTTCATCGCGCTACTTGTAAAACAGTCTTAGCTCAACGAAAGCCGATAGAAATCGGCACCGGCACACCACTCTGCTCACGAACGGCTTTCAGGATAGTCGCCCCGCGGATCAGCACATGCTCCCGCCCTACCGCCTGATGGATCGCCTCCATCGCCTGAATGACGCGCGTCTGCTCATCCTGCGGCGCCTCCTCCAACGGTGGGTGCACCTCGATATAGAGGGTATCGGCAAACCAGCCCGCCTTGACCGGCTGATCGATAATCTGCACCGGCGTTCCGACCGGCACCTCAGGGAAGAGGCGCTCGATATCTTCGGGGTACATTCGCACGCAACCATGTGTCACGCGCATGCCTACACCGAACGGTTTATTGGTACTGTGGATCAGATATCCGGGTCGACCAAGGCGTATCGCATAGCGCCCGAGCGGATTATCGGGCCCAGCCGGCACCACATCGGGTAGCGGCTCACCACTCTCCATCGCCTCCTTTTTGATCGAGGCCGGTGGCGTCCAGGTTGGGTCAAGCTTCTTGGCAATAATCGAGGTCGGCCCGAGCGGTGTCAGCCAATCCATACGCCCGATACTGACTGGATGGGTAATCACATGACCGGTCATCATCGACTGCTCGTCGGGGAAGTAGTAGAGGCGCATCTCCGAGACGTTGAGCACCACACCACGCCTTGCCACCTGCGGCAAGATATGTCGCCCCGGCAGCCGTACCCACGCCCCCTGATGCGGTAGCCAGCGATCCACATCGGGATTGGCCAACACGATCTCCTCCTGGCCAAAATCGTAACGC
Source organism: Solemya pervernicosa gill symbiont (assembly GCF_002020875.1). Classification (NCBI taxonomy): domain Bacteria; kingdom Pseudomonadati; phylum Pseudomonadota; class Gammaproteobacteria; species Solemya pervernicosa gill symbiont. The sequence continues at coordinate 946 of NZ_MPRL01000098.1, forward strand.
CGCGCGATATCGAGCAACGTATCCTCCTCATTCGCCTCGACGTGGCTGATTGCACCGACCAGACCGATCTCCGCCGGTGGCAGGATCATCGTCGCGGCCACAGCCGGACGTAGCGTCAGCAGCAACGCAGTCAGAAGCAGTGATAGAAGACGACACTCATTCATGAGCGATTAGATAGAGAGGAGCGTTGAATAGTTCAGGAGAGCAGAACGCTCTCCTGAACAGAGAGGGATCGTACCGTGCTACTGGCTTACCAGCGACGCACGCGACCCACATCGACGTGAATGAAGTTGGAACGTTCATAGTAGCCAACACCGCCACCGCGCAGCGCGAGTGCCGCCTTGCGCAGATCGCTCAGATCAGTGCCGGGCAGGCGAATATCGATCGCCTTGCCCTGCATGTGCAGACTCTTCTTCGCCACACCGCCGCTTTTACCGTTGAGCATGGCGTTGGTCTTGGGAGAGCGGTAGCCGGAGATGATATGGAAATCGCGATGACTGCCGACCTTCGTCTGCAGACGATAGAGCAGATCGATCAGTTCACGATTCATCTCATGATCAGTACCGGTACGGTGATCGCGCAGCAGATGGTTGATCTCAGCCAGCGCCTCGGGATGGTAACTCCCCTGCTCCCAGTAGGTAGTCGTCAAAGACTCACCAGTGTGGGTGTTGTAGAAGGAGAGCTCGCGAGAGGCCTCGCTCATGGCGAACAGTGATGTGGGGGCAGCTGCCACGGCAATGCCGCTGGCACAGGTTGCGAGAAAGCGACGACGCCCCGCGTCGGTTCCCGTTGTCTCATCAATAATCAAAACTTCACCCCTGCAATTGCTTACAAGTCAATTTCCAGTCACACAAGATACCCAAGAGGTTTGTGTAAACCTCACTCAACTAGTTGATTTGGGTTAAAAATAACTCGGGGCAGAATATCAGACTGTGGACTGCCTCACAAATCACTGTAGAGCTTATCCAAGCCCTGCAGTTGTTGTGCCAGACGCTGGTCGCGTCCATAGACGTCATTTCTGAACTGCATTACGCCCTGCTCATCGACCCACGCCGTCATATAGATGATGTAGATGGGGATCCGATTTGAGAGGTTTAAGCGCCGGGTCTCCTTCTCGCCGATCAGATCCAGCACCTGCTCACCACTCCACTCATCCCCGAGCAGATAGGAGGCGAGCTTGATCGGCTCAGCCACACGGATACAGCCACCGCTGAAGGTACGTACGCCCTTTTCAAACAGCCCCTGAGCCGGGGTATCGTGCAGGTAGATGGCGTGTTCGTTGGGGAAGATGAACTTGATCCGTCCCAGACTGTTCTTCACGCCCGGATCCTGACGCAGCCGATAGGGGAAGTTGTTGCGGCTCAGCTCCATCCAGTCGACCTCGGCCGGGTCGATCTCCTCACTGCCGAATGCAGCGCGCTGAAGCACCCGAATCCCCTTTTCAGTGAAGTAGTTCTTGTCCTGCTTCTGCTTCGGCAGCAGATTCTCCACCGCCAACCGCCGCGGTACGTGCCAGAAGGGGTTGGCCACCAGGTAGCGCACGGTGCCGCTGAAGGCGGGAGTTTCGCTGTAGTTCTTACCGATAATCACCTTCATACCGAACTGCGGCCGGTCATCATCGATCAGCTGCAGACTAAAATCGGCCAGATTGACCTGCAGGTGGTACTCCTCCAGCTGGCGCGGCATCCAACGCCAGCGCTCCATATTGAGTCTGATCTGCTGCATACGCAGCTCAACCGGCACGTTCAGCACCTCACGGGTGCGCGGCCCAACCACGCCATCCTCTTTCAGGCCGTGACGTTGCTGAAAACGGATTACCGCCTGGGTCAGTGCTTCATCAAATTGGTTGGAGCTGTTATCGATCCCATTTAGATCACCACTCAGATAGAGCCTGCGCCGCAGCCGCGAAACATCGCTGTGTTGCTTGCCGCGCTCCAGCGTCACCATCGCCTGTAGCCTAGGCCAGCCGCCATCATCGGCGATCATCTGATAGTGGGTGTGCGCGATCTGTAGATCGCGATAGCGGGGGTGCGGTGGAGCTAGCTCATCGAGCACCGACTGTAGTGACTCACCACGCGAAACCCGCCTCAGGTAATCGAGTGGCTCGATGTCGGTCCGCTCGATAAACCAGTCCTGCGCCTTGCGGTCGATCTCGGGTCGCCCGCTGTGAAGATCAACAACAAAGCGCAGCAGGCCGTGGGTCAGCAGTAGCTCCAGCCGCGCCAGTGCTTGATCATCCTCACTGCCAAGCAGCTGCTCGAGCTGTGCGGCATGGTAGCGCTCGTTATCGAGCCCGTGCTCACTGGCACCGATCAGGAGCAGCGCAAGCTGTTCGCCCATGCGTTCAACACCACCCGTGGCAACCCAGAAGGGTGCGCCGCTACGGCTATCGTAGAAACGGTTCAGGTCGCGCCACATCTCGCCCGAGACCTCGGGGATTCCCGAGGCGAGCTCACTCTCCAGCGCATCATCCAGCCCCGTGCGCAACTCAGACTCAGTCACGTAGTTACCGGCCCAGGAGATTTGGCATAACGGCAGTAGCAGCGCCAACAGTGCGCAGCCTCTAACAACTAATAGCGATAAGTAGTGCATGCATTCAAAACCTGCTGTCCAGCCGCGACGCTATCGTCCGACCATCAGCAAAAATGTTAACGAGCTCACAATTAAATTTGAGTATAGCACCTATACGCCAGCAATGGCCCAACAAAACCGAGGGGATTAGCCAAAACAATCGAGTAGGAGATGCTGCCATGAAACGGATAATTGCCATTGTTGTCGGCCTACTGGCTGCAGTTAACAGCAACCTGCTGAGCACCTCGAGCCTGGATGGCATCATCTTGCCGCTGCTCGCGGTGAGCGCCTTCCTCTATCTCTTAATCAGCACCCTGGGTTACTCGTCGAAAAATCTGCGTGACGATAGCAGCATGGCGGCCGCAGGCATCACCCTCTCCGACATCGGCTGTGGTGGCGATATCGGTGGCGGGGATAGCTGATAACTCAGGCATTAATAGCTCCTCGCTCGACACGCCTGCAACGCAGGCTTCCTCCCATGCCGCCAGGCGGCGGCTAATTACCGCGCACCAATCCTTGAACAATCTTGTTGACTCATTCAAAGCCAACAAACCGCTATCCGTGGCTGTAACGCCACGGTAATATCTCTCCCATAATCTTTCGCTCGAACTGACCCGGACTTACCAACCATGACGGACCGCGACACAGAGCTGGAGGAGCTGGTACTCAAGGAGAGTATCGTCAGCGCCACCGGTCTCAATACGGCTAACCTGCAGATCGGCATCAAGGGCGACCCCTCGATGCGCGAGACCGCGCTCTATCGCCAGAAATATCCAAGTCGCATGGATGAGATCTTCGAGCAGCTACGGCCGCAGCTCGAAGAGCTGCTACTGCGTCGCGGAACCTACCGCCTCTACCTCGGCTTTAATAGCTCCGAGGTGCGCATCTCCTCGGTCTTCGATCCGCTGCGTGAAGAGACTCATGAGGCAGAGAAGCTACTCGACAGCGCCTACCTCGACCGCCACTTCCCAAAACTCAGCTATGCCGAGAAGATCGAGGGGATGCGTACCCTCTACAAGTGTCTGCGCCACAGCGGCCTGTTTGATCTGCTGCCCACCCACTGGAAGAGCATCTCCGAGAAGCGCAGCCGCACCTGGGAGCCGATGGAAGAGGAGGAGATCGTCTCGATCCTCTCCACCATCAAGGTGATGCGCGACATGCCCGACTACTACCTTCGCAGCACTGCGATCTGCATCGTGCAGGACCTGGTGCGCATGCAGTTCAACTGCGACGGCACCCAGCTGGTCAGTGCCGAGCACTACAAAGAGTTCCTCGACGAGAACCTGCCGAGCTAGGGGCACTGCGTACCTTTGCGGCGCCCACCGTTTTATTGCGGAGTGCGCATCAGCCGCACGACTGCCGCTATAATGGCGACTTCATCAACGGGAAGATCGCCATGGAAAAGCTCTCGGTATTCATCACCACCTTCAACAACGCACACACCCTCCCCTTCACCCTGGAGAGCGTGAAGTGGGCCGATGAGATCGTGGTGCTCGACTCATTCAGCACCGATGAGACGATGGCGATCGCAGAGCAGTACGGCTGCAAGACCGCACAGCACAAGTTCATGGGCTACGGCCCACAGAAACAGCTGGCGCTGGAGATGACCAGCCACAACTGGGTACTACTGCTCGATGCCGACGAGGCCCCCTGCCCCGAACTGCAGGCGGAGATCCAGGCGCTGATGGCCGAGGGACCAAGCAAGGCTGGCTACACCATCGCCCGTCAGGAGCAGCTCTTCTGGCGTATGCGCACCACCAAAAACCGCATGAACCACTTCCTGCGCCTGTTCGACAAACGCAACGGCGGTCTCGATGACATCCCGATCCACGCCGCCCCCAAGGTCGAGGGCGAGCTGGGACGTCTCAAACACCCCTTCTACCACTTCGGCGAGATCGACATCCACACCAAGGTGTCGAAGATCAATAGCTACGCCCAGGGGCTGGTCGCCGACAAGGTTGCCAAGGGGCGCAAGGGTAATCCGTGGATGATGGTCTTCTACCCACCCTTCTTCTTTGTTCGCAGCTACCTCTTCAAACGCAGCTTCCTCAACGGCTGGGCTGGCTTCATCGGCTCGGTTATCGCCACCTTCTACGTCTTCCTCAAGTACGCCAACCTCTACGAGCACTACCAGTTCGAAAAACATGGCGACTCACTGCTACCGAAGGGGGCACCCAGCACCGTGGCGCTGCGCGAGAAGGGACGAAAAACCGTCTGAGCACCTCGTTAAATCGATCCCAAAACCCCAGTAACCCAGCCCCAAAGTCGACATTTCAAAACGCCCTATCGAAGCGCCACCAATCGGTCTACACTTGGTCGGAATAACTTCCTAACCACTCTCAAGGAGAGACGTCATGTTGAACAAGGCCCTTGTAGCGGCGCTATCACTCTGCGCCGTCACCTTCACCGCCAACGCAATGAACCCGGCACCGATGAGCGAACCCCTGATGAGCGAGGAGGAGCGCACCGCACACCGCGAGAAGATGCAGACCATGGCGCCCGAAGCGCGTATGGAATACATGCAGAAGCATCAGGAAGAGATGCAGAAACGTATGGAAGCCCGCAGCGATGCGCAGATGGATCAGAGCATGCAGAGCTGCGGCGGCCCCAACCGCGACGAGCAGATGAAACGCATGCGTGAGATGCGCGATGCAATGCGCACCCGCCAGCAGCAGATGATGGCCCTCTACAACCAGCAGCGCCCCACCTTCAGCCGTGGCCCGATGATGGGACCCTACGGTGGTAACCGTGGACCGATGATGATGGGGCCCTACGGTAATCGTGGTCCTGTAATGATGGGGCCTTACGGCAATCGTGGTCCGATGATGATGGGGCCTTATGGCAACCGTGGTCCAATGATGGGGCCATATGGTTATCGTGGTCCGGTAGCACCTACAGCGCCCGCTGCTCGGTAATTAGTCGTTAGTTTTGTTGAGAAGCCTCCATCCGGTTGGGTGGGGGCTTTTTTTATTGGTTGTGTCGCTGACACGACGTGATTCTAATGCGGGTTCGCGCACCCGCGCGGCGTGGTACTTTTGATTCGGCAAAAGCACCCAAAACCATCACCCCGCCACATCACCCTACGGGTTCCCTCCGCTTCTCACGATTTCATCGGGGAGTCGCTATTTTTGCGGAAGCTTGTTTTGGGCGTCCAAGCCCAAGCAAGCGGCAAATACTTAACGCGACCGTTTATGCCTACGGCGCCC
>NZ_MPRL01000099.1:0-10357 GCF_002020875.1 Solemya pervernicosa gill symbiont
TTCTTCGTCGTTCGCTCCCGCTCTCAACTACGAATATGCAGACGGCGTCGACTATCGCGGACTAACCGCCTTCGCTTCGCTATCCATGGCGGTCAGCGGTAGCAGCAGAGCGGCCATCATCTTAGACATTAATCTATTCATCCATTTACCTTTTCACTATTTGCAGTTATTTCGGGCAGGCCAATCGAGATAAGCGCTGCCAGCAAGACGAATCCACTCGACCACCAGAGGCACCCCTCCAGTCCCTGTGTTTGATAGAGCCAACCAGAGAGCACAGTACCGATCAATCGCCCCCCGGCATTAGCCATATAGTAGAAGCCAACATTCATCGCCACCTTATCGTGGTCTGAGTAGGCCAGAATCAGATAGGAGTGCACCGCCGAGTTGAGCGCGAAGAGCACTCCGAACAGAATCAAACCACCAACAATAACCGGCTCGGCAGGCAGACCATAGATCAGTCCCAACGCAATCGCAGCCGGGAAGATCGCCAGGGCAAAGGCCAGCAGACGTGCGGTGCCTCCATCGGGACCACGTCCGTGGTGACTCTGTCGAATCAGTCTGGGTGCAGAGGCCTGTACGACGCCATAGCCGATCACCCAGAGCGCCATAAAGGTGCCAATCCGGGTAAAGGACCAGCCGAGCACTTCAAAGAGAAACAGCGGCAACGCCACAACAAACCAGATATCACGCGAACCGAAGAGGAAGAAACGTGCCGCCGAGAGCCAGTTGATTGCCACGACCCTCGAGAAGACCTGGCTGAATTTTGGTTTCGACCTCATCTTGCCGACACCACTCGGCAGTAGCATTGCGGTGATGATCAGCACCACCAACAGCATTGCAGCGAGAAGCGTCAGTGCACCACGAAAACCGAGCCACTCCAGCAGCACCGCCCCAACAAAGAAGCCGCCCCCCTTGAGCGCATTTTTCGAGCCGGTCAGTACCGCCACCCATCTGAACAGGCTCTGCTCCCCTCCCCCGTCGGTCATAACCTTGACCGATGCCTTGGCGGACATCTTGTTGAGATCCTTGGCGATACCGGAGAGCGCCTGAGCGGCCATCACATAGGGGACCGAGAGCCATACATCGGGCACGGTGAGCAGCGCCAACGCTACCACCTGCATTCCCATACCGATATGCATGGTGAGATTGAGACCGATACGCGCACCGAGCCAGCCACCAACCAGATTGGTGACGATGCCGAAGAACTCATAGAAGAGGAACAGCATCGCCACTTCAAGCGGCGAGTAACCGAGCTGGTGGAAGTAGAGCACCACCAACATACGGATGGCACCATCGGTGACGGTGAAGGCCCAGTAGCCTGCGGTGACCGTCAGATAGTTACGCAGGCCCTGTTCCACTGTTAGAGGCTCTGAGCGACCTTGGCGGCCAGCTCCATCATGCGATTCACATAGCCCCACTCATTGTCGTACCAGGCGTAGATCTTCACCTGGGTTCCATCGATCACCATGGTTGAGAGTGCATCGACAATCGATGAGCGTGGATCGTTCACATAGTCGATCGAAACCAGCGGGCGCTCCTCATATCCGAGAATCCCTTTCAGCTCACCCTCGGCCGCTGCCTTGAAATAGCCGTTGACCTCCTCGGCGGTGACAGGGCGTTCCGCTTCGAAGACAAAGTCGGTGAGCGAGGCGTTGAGCAGCGGTACACGTACCGCATGACCATTCAGCCTCCCCTGCAACTCGGGGAAGATCTTGGTGATCGCCTTGGCCGAACCGGTCGAGGTGGGGATCAGCGAGCTGCCGCAGGCACGGGCACGACGTAGATCCTTGTGCCCCTTATCGACGATGGTCTGAGTGTTGGTAATGTCGTGAATGGTGGTCATGCAGCCATGTTTGATACCGATCTTTTCGTGCATCACCTTGACCACCGGCGCGAGGCAGTTGGTGGTGCAGGAGGCGGCTGTGATCAGATGATGCTGTTCTGGATCGTACTGATCGTCATTGATGCCGTAGACGATATTCAGTGCCCCCTCGGTGGGGGCGGCAACGATCACCTTCTTCACACCCTGATCGAAGTAGGCGTTGAGTAACTCGGGTTGCTTGTGGTGTTTACCGGTCGCCTCGATGACGATGTCACAGTCGGACCAATCGGTATCACCGATAGTCGCATTACTGCTATGGGCGATCGATTGCCCATCGACAATCATCTGCCCATCCCGCTCTACACTGTCACGATCCCAGGTACCGTGCACTGAATCGAACTTGAGCAGGTGCGCCGAACCCTCTGCATCGGTGGTGATCTCATTTACACGCACCACATCGAAGTCACAGCAATCCCAACCTGCACGCAGACCCAAACGCCCCATACGGCCAAAGCCGTTAATCCCAACACGAACACTCATGACAAGCTTCTCTACCTCTGGACCTTAGCCGCTCGATTAAATCGACACTTACACTTAACTAGCCAAACTGGCGATCAAAGATCGTAATCACCGCTATAGGGTTTATCGCCCTCAACCACCGGCAGGGTCAGACGGTTACCCCAATGTGACCAGCCACCGTTGTAGAGCTTGACGTTGTTATAACCGAGGCGTTTTAGCTGCGCATAGGCTAGCGACATCCGGAAACCATCGTGGCAGTAGGCGTAGATCGTCTTATCCTTGGGAATGGCGCTATACATCGCCGCCAGCTCCTCATCGCTGCGCCACTTCTGCGAGCTGGTGCCATCGAGGCTAACGATATTGATTGCACCCGGAATGTGACCCGCCATGATTGAGTGTTTGATCTCTTCGCCGGTGTACATCTTTTTCGGACGTGCATCGAGTAGCACCACATTGGCATCACGGCGTGAAACCACATCATCGTAGACATCGTCCCACTCGACAAACATCGACTCATTAGCAGGCTTGAGCGTGACGTTACCGGGCTTGGGCGTAACGGCCTCTGTAGAGAGATCGTTAAAGGCGCTCCACTCAACGGTTCCGCCATTAAGAATCTTCACCTGCGACATATTGAAGCCATAGAGCTCGAGCAGATAGTAAACACGGGTTGTCAGTGCGGTGCTTGAGTCGTCATACATCACAACGGTGGAGTCGTCGTTAATACCCCACTCGCGCAGCGTCGCCTGGAACACCTCGCGTGATGGAAAGCGCATCAGTGGCAATGCATCGTTATCGCCCAGATCCTTAAAACGCTGCACCTGAACTGCACCCTCGATGTGGCCGACGGTGTAGTAGCGATGCGGGTGGTAACGCACCTCCAATACCACCATATTTTCATCCTCGATATGATCTTCCAGCCATGAGGATTCGACCAGAAAATCGGATGATGCATAGAGCGAAGATGCGCCAAGCATCATTAAAAGCACAAATATTCTGGATATAAATTTCATTTAAAACTCCTCACCTGGGCAATTTGCCCAATCAATAAAACATCAAATAGTTACGCACGTTGCGGACGCTCATACCAACCCTTACTCGAGTTGACGATCCTCACCACCGATAACATCACCGGAACCTCAATCAACACACCGACCACCGTGGCCAATGCAGCGCCTGAGTTAATACCGAACAGACTGATGGCAGCGGCCACCGCCAGTTCAAAAAAGTTACTGGCACCGATCAGTGCCGATGGTCCTGCTACTGCATGATCGACCTTGAGCTGTCGATTAAGCAGATAGGCAAGCCCCGAATTGAAATAGACCTGGATCAGGATGGGCACCGAGAGCAGCGCGATAATCGTCGGCTGGGCGAGAATCTGCTCACCCTGGAAACCAAACAGCAGCACCAAGGTAGCAAGCAGCGCCGAGAGCGAGACGGGATGCAGACGTTTAAGTGTCGCCTCAAGCGCTGCCTCCCCCCCCCTGGCCAGTAACGCGCGTCGCCACCACTGCGCTACCACCACCGGAATGACGATATAGAGTGCAACCGAGAGAAACAGCGTCATCCACGGAACGACAATCGCAGAGAGGCCGAGCAGCAGACCGACAATCGGCGCAAAGGCAAAGATCATAATGGTGTCGTTGAGCGCCACCTGACTCAGGGTGAAGTGCGGCTCACCACGGGCCAGATGACTCCAGACAAAGACCATCGCCGTGCAGGGTGCTGCTGCGAGCAGAATCAGACCAGCAATATAACTATCATGCTGATCAGCCGGCAGCCAATCGGAAAACACACCTCGTATAAATAACCAGCCCAGCAGTGCCATCGAGAATGGTTTTACCGCCCAGTTAACAAACAGTGTGACACCGAAGCCAGATCAGTAGCGCGACGGGCAGATTAACGCTCGCAACCTCCATAGCACCGACCTGTGCAAACAGCGCAGGAAAGAGATGGCCGAATCCAATGCCTACGACGATGCAGATAAAGACCCACAGGGTGAGATAGCGCTCAAAGCGCCCCATCTCAGCACCCGCCGCTGACTTTGCAACCGTTTCACACTGAACTGACATCTAGCTATTACCCATTCGTTAGCTTGCACACTTCTCGACCGCACCCTTGGCCATGATCTCAATCAGCTCAGCATCACTCACATAGGGTTCATCGGCTGCAACACCCCTGGCCGCTGTTGCCATCACCTCGATGCACCATTCGGGTAACGCCGGATTAATCCGGTAGTAGACCCAGAGCCCCTCTTTACGGTCTGCGACCACGCCGCTCTTTCGTAACGTGGCCAGGTGGTGCGACACCTTCGGCTGCGGCAGCTTGAGCACCTCGGTCAATTCACAGACGCAGAGCTCCTGCTGCTTGATCAGCAGAATGAGACAACGCAACCGTGTTGGGTCCGAAAGAGATTTGAAGAGTTGGTTGGCATCCATATCGACTAATCACTATATCTAGAATAATAGATATGAATACTACATCTACATTCATAGATATAGCAACAAGGATGTTCTTAGGGATTTCCCTGCCAATCACGGTGAATCAGAACGGCCATCCACCCGGAGAACACCCATAGTAACTGGGTACAATGATCGGTATGAGTCGATTAGACTCAACCATAAGTGACAGGAAAAAAGAGCAGCACCGTGGCAAGCTTCTGGAAACAACTTTGGCAGCGCGTTGACCCCGACCTGGTTCCGACCATTGAGCGAGTGTTTGATCTTGTCGAGCCAAAGTTGAGGCTATTCAGCGACTATCAGAAGCGCCTGCAGGAGCCTGTCAGGAGTGCACTGGCCTATGCAGGCGAACTCAATAATCAGCTATCCACCGAAGCCGAGATCAACCTTGAAGAGTTCACCTCCGATCCCTTTATTCACGCCCTGTTCGCTCGTCCCGAAAATATAAAAAATGCGATTGGTGGCAGTCGTGATGTACAGCAATACATCAAAGAGCAAAGCAGCAACAGCGGTGAAACGATCTACGCCCTGATGGGCATGCGTTACTCCGAAAAAAACTTCATCGGTAATCAGACCACTCATCATGGCACGGTGAGTGATGTACTACAGACAGCCGCAATCTTCTCTGATCACACCCTCACCTGCCTGGCAGCAAACCCAACAACACTAGCTCAGAACATCTGCGACCACTTCGTCGACAGCCTCTTTATGCAGATTAAGACAGACATAACAGAGCGCGAGGCGGAACGACGCGAACGGGAGACAGCCCAGCAGGTGCTAGCGAGCCGAATACGTTCGAATAAAGTTGAGAACATGCACAACGCCGAGCACGAGCTACTCGAGATAGAGCTGCGACTTACCGACCTCAATCATCTACTCAACTATGAAAACCGCTTTGAGCTAATTGCCAAAACAATCGAATCAGCTGCAGAGCATCTAAAGCTGACCGAACATCAGATCGACATCGATGCACGCGGCGTTCTACGTGACAGCAACCACCGCCTCGCAGGGCACTTCGCCCTCCATGAACTCGACGCACGCGACGACCGGCGCTGGTTTATTCACAAGGTCTCCATCAACGCTGAACATGCCAAGGCCCTTACGCAGGAGAGAGGCGAGAAGATAGGGGAGTCGCTATTTTTGCGAGAGTTTGTTTTGGGCATCCAAGCCCAAGCAAACAGCAAAAACTTCACGCGACCGTTTATGCCTGCGGCGCCCCCTAACCGCCTTCGCTTCGCTATCCATGGTGGTCAGCGAACGCTGGATGCTGATATAACCAGCGAGGCGGCACACACCTGCAGCCAATCAGACTTCACACTACCGATCCAATAAGGTCAGCACCGCTTTGGCGGCCTGCTCTGATGATGCTGGGTTCTGCCCAGTAATCAGATTTCCATCTGTAATAGCATAGGGAGTCCAGTCATCCCCTTTTGAGTAGTTGCCACCCTTCCCTTTCAACTCATCCTCAAGCAGAAACGGAACAACCTCAGTGAGCAGCACTGCAGCCTCTTCACTGTTACTAAAACCGGTCACAGACTTACCCTCTAGCAGCGCGGCACCATCCGCTGTCTTGGTATGCCGCAGCACTGCAGGTGCATGACAAACAGCGGCTACAGGCTTACCGGCAGCATACATAGACTCAATCATGGCGATTGAATTTTTATCCTCGGCCAAATCCCACAGCGGCCCATGACCTCCTGGATAGAAGACGGCATCAAAATCGTCTGGCGAGAGTTCTATCAGCTTTGATGTTGTGGCCAGTGCGGTCTGCGCACCCTCATCAGCATCAAAACGCGCAGTTGCCACCGTTTGAAAATCGGGCTCACTGCTTTTTGGATCGAGCGGTGGTTTGCCGCCATTGGGCGAAGCCAGCGTTATCTCAGCCCCGACATCTTTGAAGACATAGTAGGGGGCAGCAAACTCTTCGAGCCAGAAACCTGTTTTATAACCCGTGTCACCGAGTTGATCGTGTGAGGTCAGTACCATGAGAATTTTCAATTTATCCATCCTTGTAAAACAGCTAATCGGGGAGTCGCTATTTTTGCGGAAGCTTGTTTTGGGCGTCCAAGCCCAAGCAAGCGGCAAATACTTAACGCGACCGTTTATGCCTACGGCGCCCCGCGGACTAACCGCCTTCGCTTCGCTATCCATGGCGGTCAGCGAACGTCTGTGTTTGTGTGGAATATCACGACTAGAACGTGCATCTTGCTTATAACGTTAGAACAGTAAAGCACAACCCTCAAGAGTCTGTTAGAGGCAGCGGACAAGATGCTCTACGATGCAAAAGAAAATGGTCGCAATTGAGTCATTGGCGGCACCCTCTGTCACGATAAACGTGTGGTTTGGGTCGGACATGAAAGCGCGGTGTAATCCTCAGTAAACCGTCAGTTCCTACACTCATTGCTTCACTGGATACCGATCGAATTATTGGGATTGACCTCGTAATACTCATTAATGCTGAATTGACCCAGATTACCTTCAACAAACTTTTTAACCGCAGCCACCGATTCGGCTTCCCAGAGACAGTTGCCCTTGGCGCCATCCTGATTTGGAAATGAGTAGAGCAGTTTAATATCGGGGGGAATTACAAAGCTTGATGCCTTTTCCCAGAAGGCGTTTGAATCACTTATTTCGTGTCGGATCGCTACATACATGGAGGGCCTCCTTCGATGTATCGCGTCAATTGAAATAATGGATCAAGAGTATAGTTCTTCATAGCCAATACGCCATTGAAGAAGATGAAAATATTCAGCCGAGAGTTATCGGAAAAGACGGGGGTTCTGCGACAAATAGAACTACTTTCTACCGTACTATTTTATAGACTTGCCCGCAGCTCCAGCCAGAGGCTACGCCCTTCCTGTGGATAGTCGTTAGGGATACTGGTGGGTCCTGGCTCGCGGACATCTTGATCAAACAGGTTATTGACCTTCAGACCCAGATCAAAATGGTCAAAGATATTATCGCGACGCAGCACCAGATTGGTTAGTGCATAACTGTCGATCTCATCACGTGTATCACCCGCGGCACGCTTACGATCGGCCACCCAATGGAGCTGACCGTTGAGCAGCCAATTAGGTGCAAAACGCCAGTTCATACCGGCAAAGGCCTGGTGCCCCGGCGCATCGGGGACACGATCACCGGTTACCGTATCAGTTGCACGCTGAACCGCTACATTCCCCAGCAAATCTAAACGATTAGTCACATGCCAGAGCGCCTCGATCTCTACGCCGTGCGCCTCCTGATCACGTGCGTTCTGTGCCGTGGATCGCCCACCCGGCAGACCATCGTCATCAACCAGCTCGATCAGCCCCTCTATCTCGTAGTAGTAGATGTTGAGACGGGTGCTGAAACGGTCGCTCGGCTGGTAGTCGAAGACCAGCTCATAGGTATCGATCGTCTCGGATGCGAGATCGGGATTGCCGAGTGCAACCGGATTGTTCTGCGCGTAGAGATCGCTGAAGCTGGGAGCGCGAAAGGCGCTGCCGTAGAGAAGCTTGGTGGTCAGCGCCTGGGTACTGTTCCAGACCAGTGAGACCCTCGGATTGGTGGTGGAACCGACATCAGAGTAGTGGTCGTAGCGGATACCGGCGGTGAGCATCCAGTCACGCGCCACTGCCCACTCATCCTGTATTGAGGTATAGAGCACACAGCGGTCGACGTCGGGCATGTAGTTGGTGCTGAGTCCGGTGGTATCGGTCAGGGTATCGTCGATTGGTGAGACGGTTCCGTCGATCACCCCGGGGCCGAAGTTCGACTTGGAGCGCGCCTCGAAATCCTCATGCTTGCCACCGATATTGATACGCCAGGTATGTTTATCCCAACCGGTATAAAGCGTCGTTAGATCGAAGCGATTGGTGATTTCGGTCCGTCCCGGCGTGCCGATATAGCCATCAGTGAAGTCGACCATTCCTACCGGAGTAAAAAGATCGAGGTTACCGTCGGCACCGATCGGCAGTAGCGCACCGGCGGGGAAGACACTCAGGTTAATGTCGTTTTGCGAGTAGTGGATACCGTAAGTTAGATCGAGTGACCAGTACTGTGCCCATGCATCGTCATGGTAGTTGATATCGAAGATGTACTGATCGGTATCCATGTAACCGTCGTGATCGAGCGTGTTGGCCACACCGGCCCCCTGACCCGTGTCACGCTGGTGAAGGGTTGAGAGATGACTTTTCCAATGCCCCTTTGAGAGAGTGAAATCGGAGCTCAGCACCTCATAACGAGTGTCGAGCGGTCCGGGTGCCTGTGAAGCGGTAGTACCGAACAGAGTGTCAAAGATGGTCTGGGTATCGGCATCAACAATTCGACCATCATCACCATCATTGTGGGAGTACTGCACCGTGGCCGCCAGACCAAGCCCACCCTCTGAGACGCGACCGAACTGCCCCCAGATATCCTGGTAATCGAACGAGCCGCCGCGCACACCTACCTCCCCCCCATCGATATCGTCAGGGTCTTTGGTGATGATGTTGATCACGCCCGAGAAGGCATCAGCGCCGTATACAGCGGATCCGGGTCCGCGAATCACCTCGATCCGCTCCACCGC
This sequence comes from Solemya pervernicosa gill symbiont, assembly GCF_002020875.1. Classification (NCBI taxonomy): domain Bacteria; kingdom Pseudomonadati; phylum Pseudomonadota; class Gammaproteobacteria; species Solemya pervernicosa gill symbiont. The sequence goes on from NZ_MPRL01000099.1 coordinate 9,344, forward strand.
TTCAAGTGGGAAGTGTTGCCCCGTAACCGGTTTGCGTGACAGCAGCTCATGCGTCTCCTGGCCATTACGGAGGATCAGCACCTGTGGATTAAGCCGGGTATGGATACCACGAATAGAGACGATCGATGCCTGAGTAGCACTGCTGATATGCAAACCCGGCAGATGTTCCAACGCCTGCTGCAGCGTGGTCGCCCCCATCGCCTTGATATCTTCTTTAGTGATAACGGATGCGACTGCCGGAGCCTTGGATATCGCCACCGGCGTACCGGTCGCGATGCTGATCAGCTCCTCATCACCAAACATCCCCAGCAACATCGCCTCGTCCACATCGAGCTCAGCCGCAATCGCACTGCTTGCAACGAATAGTGAGCTGGTTAACAGGGCTGTGGAGGCTTTTTTCATCATGGCGATTCTTAGCGACCCATTGGTTAGGGAGATCAACAGGCGAAAGGAGATCAGTCGCCTGCCTCCTTGCACGATTCACATGTAATCGAATCTGCGAACCATTCTCGCTGCCCCGCACCCTGCCGTCAAATCGAGTCTTGTATTGAGCAGGCATACAAAAGGGCCAGGAATCACCCGGCCCGTCAGTAGTTGCCCCACCTTTTGGGCGACGCCACTTTTCGAGACAAGAGGTCGGCTTAGACTTCAGTTGCAAGCTTGCACACAGCCCACATTCCTCTTATTGGATATTTTCTTAGGGTTTGGTAGCAGATTGGGAGACAGTCAATGTCTTGCATTGTTTGGACCATTGCAACAACCACGGAGCCATCCTGCTCTTGACCTAGACCAATTTAAGATTCATAACGACACCAAAGGATATGACGTCGGCGACATGCTACTAATTGAAGCTGCTCACCGATTACTTGCGAGTGTGCGCGCCGGGAGACAAGGGGTATCAAGGACTAAGTTTCATCTGAGGCTCCCCCGGTTTAACGGATGAATTAATTAAGAGGCACACTTTGCCTCGTATTCTGCAGGACTTACATACCCCAAGTACGAGTGACGCCTGCG
>NZ_MPRL01000100.1:0-5844 GCF_002020875.1 Solemya pervernicosa gill symbiont
TCTTCGTCGTTCGCTCTCGCTCTCAACTACGAATAGGCAGACGGCGTCGACTATCGCGGACTAACCGCCTTCGCTTCGCTATCCATGGCGGTCAGCGACAGGAACAACAGCTGCTACTTTCATAATTTTCTCCATTTACAACGCCACAATCGTTACCCAGAAACAATCACAAAACCTACAAATTAAAGTGGGGCTATCCTTAGCCCCCTCTTCCCCCAGATCCATCTGGTGAGAAAAACCATTAGCGACCTATTGCTACATCCGCTTACGCATTACGAAGCTGTGATGTCTGTAGAGCATGAAGAGCACCAGCATAAACAACCAGAAGGGGTGAACCGCACCACCGCCACCGGAACTGACCGAGCGTGTTACTGCCGCCACACCGCTCGGATCGACCACGCGGTTATTCGCCTCACCATCAGCATCATTCGGTCCACCATCCTCAATAGTTAACTGCACACACCAGTCACCCTCGGTTAAACCGCTCACGTAAGCCGCATCACCTGGTGGTGGGCAGTACCCTGCCTCTCCAGCTGCCGAAGCAACGCTATTGTTTGCATTCACCACAAAGTCTTGCCACTGAGACGCAACAAGTTTTCGATAGACCGCATTGGCAGGAATAGGTGAGAACTGCGCCAGTACAATATTGACCGACTGACCCGCAGCCGGAAGATCATCCACGGTGAAGTCGAACAGGCCACCCTGATAGTCGTACGCGCCACTCTCATCACCCACACCACCGCCATTGGCAATGTCGGCCATGCTGACCTCAGCCTCACCATTGTTCGTCTGAAACGCCGAGCTTCCGAGACATAGCCTGAGACCGGGATCCGTCTCCATCAGGTAACTACTGCTCTCACCGCTCTGCTGCTGCAGCACGTTGCTGGCAGAAATGGCATCGAGATAATCGGGAACACCATCCCCATCGCTATCGCCGTAACCTTCGGTCAGATCGTCTATCGAATCACCATCACTATCTGCCGTTGTTAGCACGGGGGGTGTAGCCACCAGATTAAGCGTAATCTCAGCCGAATCACTCGCAGCCCCATCATCAACCGTCAGGCGCAGCGTATAGAGCCCCGCCGTCAGCGCCGAAGGGTCGAAGGTGAAGCTATCGGTAGCACCATCGGTATCGAATAACACACTATCGGTCAGGCTCCAGTCGAAGTTATGAGAATCTCCCACATTAGGATCGATCACACTGCCGATCACCTCCACACTGCCATCTGTCTGTGTCACCGTGAAGGTCGTGTCGACACCCTGATAGGCCGCCAAGGAGAGCGATGGGGCCACATTGCCTTCAACTACTTCAATGGTGTGGCTCGTCTTGGCACCCACCACAGCATTGTCCGGCGAACCCATCGTCACCACGATCTGCTCGCCCCCCTCACCCGCACCGTCATCAACCGTGTTGAAGAACACCTCAACCTCGGTGCCACTGCTAATCGTCGCAACACCACTCACCAGATCGTGATCACTGCCATCTGCACTGCCACTCACCGTGTAGGGCACGCTCACGGGGTAACTCACCGCCTCACCATTAAGAATCACAGCAAAACTCACCGTGCTCCCCTCGGAGGTGATCTGGTCCTTGCTGAAATCGACCATCGGCGTCACATTCACCCGCTGCGTGGCAGTGCCGGTATTCCCCGTAGCATCGCTCGCACTCCAGGTCACAAGCGTCACACCCGGCGAGAAGTGGCTGGGCGCATCGGAGGTAGCAGCCACCTCTCCATCAAGTGCATCGCTCGCCGTTGCGGTCCCGACACTCACCGGGGTGAAGAGTCCAATGGCATTCACTGACATATCGGCAGGCGGTGTCACCACCGGCGGGTTGTCATCCACGTTGGGATCACTCGATGCCAGGAACTCATCGAGATTACTCACACCATCGCCATCAAGGTCACCCGACGCATCGCTACCATCCAGCGGATCGAGACCGTTAGCGCTCTCCCAGCTGTTATCAATACCATCACCATCAATATCGGTATCAACCGCATCACCCACACCGTCACCATCCAGATCGGTATCGACCGCTGCCGTCACCAACGATGTCGCGCTCGTGCTTCCACCCTGGCCATCGCTCGCCGTGACCACCACTGAGATCGCCTTGCCCACCTCACTACCGGTCAGGGTGTAACCGCTGCTGTTCGTACCGATGGCTGAACCGTTCGCCCGCCACTGGTAGCCGTAGCTCATGCCATCACCATCGGTATCACTCCAGCCCCCATCGGTTGTGGTTAACGCACCACCCTCAACCAGATTGCCGCTGATCACCGGTAACGCACTGTTGGCTGGTGCCGTGTTGGTCACAACCGTGCCTGCCGAGGTCGCACTAGCGGTACCACTCTTGCCATCATTCGCCGTCACCACCACGGTAATCGTGGTGTGCGCCTCACTGGCGGTGAGCGTGTAGCTGCTGCTGTTGGTGCCGATAGCATTGCTGCCTGATTTCCACTGGTAGCTATAGTTCGGGCTGTCACCATCGGCATCGCTCCAGCTGCCGCTTGTCGCATTGAGCACACCACCCACCACGTTGCTACCGCTCACCACGGGTAGCGCAGTATTGGCCGGAGCACTATTAACAACGGCAGTGCGGAGACTGGCAGCACTCTGATCGCTACTACCGTTCCCATCATCAGCGGTGACAACCACCTTCAGATACTTGTGAGCATCGGCCGTGGTGAGTGTGTAGCTGCTGTTCGTGGCTGTGGCGATTGCCGCCTCACCCGTTCCGCTGTTGTCATCGGCGCGATACCACTGGTAGCTGTAGCTGGGAGAGTCGCCATCGGCATCGCTCCAGCTACCACTGCTCGCGTTCAAACTACTCCCCACCCTGGCCGTGCCAGTGATAGCCGGCACAACACTATGACTCGGTGCACTGTTGGAAACGGCTGTATAGGCGCTGGTCGCCCTCTGGTCTGCACTACCAGCACCGTCGTCGGCCGTCACTACCACGCGGATGTATTTATGGGCATCAGACGTGGTCAGGGTGTAGCTGTTGGTTGTGGCACTTCCAATAGCCGCAAGATTGGTTCCGGCACCATCATCAGCGCGGTACCACTGGTAGCTGTAGGTAGGCGTCTCGCCATCCTCATCTGTCCAGGTGCCAACAGTGGTGGAGAGCGCGCCACCAACGGTTGCTCTACCGCTAACTACAGGCAAAACGGTGTTGACCGGTGCCGCGTTACCGACAAACGCCTTCGCAACATAGCCGGTTGCCTTACTTCCCGCTTCTATAAAGGCTCCACCCGCATAGAGGTGTTCGCCCCCGTTCCAGACCAGGGCAGTAACTCCTTCATTCACCCCCGAGCCCAGTCCACTCCAGCTACTACCGTCCCACTGCGCGATACGGCTGGCTGCATCGCCCCCGGCGGTGGTGACCCCCCCCCCCGCATAGAGGTTGCTACCGTCCCAGGCCAGGGCCAAAACGGAGCTATTCATCCCCGATCCCAGTGCACTCCAGCTACTGCCATCCCACTGCGCGATATAGCTGGCTGCGTTGCCCCCGACGGTGTTGAAGTTCCCCCCCGCGTAGAGGTTGCTACCGTCCCAGGTCAGGGCCAAAACGGAGCCATTCATCCCCGAGCCGAGTGCACTCCAGCCACTACCATTCCACTGGGCAATATAGGCAGTATCGGGTATTCCTGTAATGGCACTAAACGAACCGCCAACATAGAGATTTCCAGCCCCATCCGACGCCAGCGCTCTCACCGTGCCATTGACCGTTGGAAATGCTGTCCCTATAGAAAACCAATCCGCATCCGTAATCGTCGGATCGATACGCACCGGATAGGCAGCACCGGCATCATCGACCACAATGTTCAAGGCTTTGGCTGAAACGACATCAAAACGGGCGGGTAACGTTTCACCGTTGGCATCTACAACCAGCAGACTGTGGTAGGCGAGTTCGCGACCACTCGTCAGTGTTAGCGACACTCCTACATCACTGGCGGCAACCTTCGCACCCTCCACGGTTAACTCCAGCACCAGCTCACCGAAACCCGTGGGCCTGGCAGGCACCACGAAGTCCTGCCGGATACCTTCGGCGCTGGTGGTGAACTCCTCTACAAGATTGGGGTGGAAGATTCGGGCAGTCTGCTCATCGTAGCCCACACTTCCCGGTAGCACCTCACTTGATGGCCCCTGAAGCCTGCCGATGCTATGCGCACGCAGTGCAAACTCACCGCCGCCTTCATCGTCGGCATCTGAAAGAAATGTGGCACCGGCTGGTGTGATGGTGGCGATGACATCCTGCATCGGACTGGGAACACGGAGAGTGCCATCGCTGTTTGAGGTGATTTTGTGGGCATCGGCACTCTGGCTGGTTGCCTGATCAACCATCTCTGTGTGGCTGAGCGCTTTCGGGGTTTCCGTTTCACTTTCAACAAGCGCCTGCGCCGAGGAGACAAACAGCACAGACGTAATAATACCCACCGATAACAAGACCGCTTTGATCTTGTGGCTTGCCGTTTTGTGGTGCTGTTTTCGGGGTGGGGAGTTAAGTGATTGCGCAAAATTCATAGCCATGACCTTCTGTTTTTATGGCTACATACTAAAAAGACCCCGCACCACTTCTCATCATCCAAATGGATGAAATTTCTGCGCAATGGGTGATAGCGCCAAACGCTTTGGAACCGTTCTTACCTCGACAAGAGGCACTCCAAGCATGACAATTTCTGACAGCCATCTATCTGATTTCACAAGAGTATTTCCCGTCAGCCGCTCCTTTTCATCGACTCAATCACCAATCATTTCAGTAAGTTATAATTGAAGGGATGGTTCTGTTTCGCTAACTTGAGTCCGAAATAAGACAGATAACAATCAGAGTCTTGGCAACGGATGCACGCAGACACCCTCAAACTTGTTGGACAGATTTACGATGCGGTCAGTGACCCCAGCGAGTGGACACACTTTCTAAATAGGCTTGCTCTCGCGCTGGATTCGCAGGGCGCGCGCATGCGCATGGCTGATAAGCAGAGTCGTCGCTACAGTCTCATTGCGGGCGTGGGCTATGACGATAGCTATGACCGCCAATACCAACAGCACTACTCAAGACTCGACCCATGGAATACCTATCTGGAAGCTAATCCGGTTGGACAGGCGTTCAACACGCATACTGCTGTTTCAGATGCAGAGTTCAAAAGTTCTGAGTACTACAACGACTTCTTTAGCCACTACGGTGTTTTCTATGGACTAGGCGGAAATATCATCAAGAACGAGAACATGATTGCGCGTATCGGTGTTCAGCGCGCACGTTCTCAAGGCCCATACACCGAGTCTGAAATGGCGTTACTGCAGGAGATCATGCCGCACCTGATGCGCGCCTATAAGCTGGGCGCTCACCTTGAGACGGTGCAACAGCATCAGGAGGGACTGCTTGAGGCACTCTACCGCTCACCCACCCCTCTAATCCTGATTGACGAACATGAGAGAGTGGCCTTTGTCAGCCAACAGGCCGAGGCTGCAATTACCAGCAACGGTGGTTTAACGGTAAAGAACAGCAGCATCAAACTCTCCAGCCCGACTGAGCAGAGCAAGCTGCAGGAGATGATCAGGCAGACGGTTGCCACGGGCAACAGAACCGGCACCGGCAGCGGCGGTGGCATGCGCGTCACCTCCGAGGGGGGCGAACATCGATTTAACCTGATCGTCACCCCCTACCCTGCACGCACTGCCGCACGCTTTGGATTTTCTACCAGGATCACCGCCGCCATATTTATTCATGACACGCAGCAGGCCTCCCCGGGGAGTCGCTATTTTTGCGAGAGTTTGTTTTGGGCATCCAAGCCCAAGCAAACAGCAAAAACTTCACGCGACCGTTTATGCCTGCGGCGCCCCGAC